>NZ_RAPO01000005.1 GCF_003610195.1 Halopiger aswanensis
CCTCAGAATCGTCGACAGAAGACCTGTGACGATCAGTATCCATGGGACCCACGTAAGTAAAGGGGAAACACAGTCATCAATCTATCTTCAATTGGTGTCATTAGTCATTGCTGACAGAGAGACTCTCGGAAATTGCGGAGTTCCCAAAACGAGCAGTGGCCGACCTTTGTCCGAGAGTGGATCAGTTCCCCAGATAATGTCGCCGCGTTTTAATTCATCAAACGCCGTCACCGCACTTCCTCCATCTCGTCGGTTTTCAACTCTTCAAGATCCTCCTCATCGTACTGCTCATCTGCAGTCTGATGGTGCTGGTGAAGACGGTAAGCGGCTTGGAGCCGATCCTCGTTATCTGTAATTGCCCAGTACGGGCGCTTATGCCGCACAAGGTCTCGTTCCTTCAGTCGTGAGAGGATCGCACTGACAGCATCGGTATCCAGTCCGAGTTGGTCTGCAATCGTCGCCGCCTTCCATGCTCGGTCGTCGTTCTCGTCGAGAAATCGCACGATTCGCTCGGTGTCGTTTCGGTCCTCGAATTCGTCGTCGTCGGCATTCTCGAACTCCTCGATATCGATGGCGCCGCTCGACATGAATTGATGTTGGTACCGTGGGTCCATAGCTGTTTGGATGTTTGTTACTGGGTTATGTGGTCGCAAATAGGGCCCATTCTGGTACTGATCATTCACTCTGTTGGCATCACAATGAGATGCTCTTCGAGGTCGCGCGTCCAGTACGTCACGAGCCCGCCCGGGCTACAGCGGGCGCACAGCTGCAACGGGCCTTCCAGATGCCCGAGCTCGACCCGGAATCGCGTGAGTGCCGCAAGTGTGTCGACGACCAGCCCACAGCCGTCACAGGCGACGTGATCGCGCTCGTCGGGATCCGTCTCCATCTGAATCGCGCAGTCCACGCAGATCGGGTGGGTGACCCGTTCGTCCTGTCCCCAGGTGTGCGCTTCGCCAGTCTCGGTACCGGGCGGCGCGTCGCAGAACGCACAGCCAACGAGGGTCTGCTGCATCACTCGCCCTCCGCGTCGGCGTCGCGGCCGGCCGTCCAGCCACGGTAGAAGACGGCCAGCTGCGTCGATGAGTCGAACGCGGTACCGCTCGGCTCGTGAACCAGAACTTGGTCTTCAGGAACCGGAGTGACGACGTCCGCATCGATGAGGTCATTGACCAGGCGCTGGGCCGTCGCGTCGTCGACGTCCGCCGTGTCAACCCGGGCGGCGTCTCGGTCCTGGGCGAGCTGTTCCTTCTCGAACTGTTCGTAGTCGGCACTCGTGTCGTCGTGCGGATCGGGACCAGCCATAATGGGTCACGCAGCGCACGCTGTCGAGCGCTGCACGCCTTCTGGCGCCGACAAGCAACTCATGGCGTACAGATTCGGTACCTCCTCGGATCGCCCGTCCGCCAGGATGCACTCACTCGAGGAGTCGGGCGGTAGGTGGGGGCAAGGGAGTGGATCCAGCCCCAGCGTTAACCAACACCGTTTCGGTATCGGCCGAGAATGTTGGTTAAGTCTAGCCGCTACGGTGTTCGGAGCTCTCGAACTGGCTTCACGACGAAGGTATCTGGCTCGCTGGCTGCTTCTTCACCTGCCCGCTCCGTTGACGTCGAGGTCGACCCCGTGAGCTGAGTGATGAGCTCGTCGCGAACGGTTCGTCGGGCGACGGTGGTCTCGTGCCAGCCCAGCCGGTCGTCGAAGCGTCGTTTCTGAAACTGTTCGCCGACGTCGTCCGCGACGTACTGCGTCCGCGTCGACCGCCCGACCTGCCGGGAGATGAAGACGGCTCCCACGGTTTCGTGCGTGAGTTCGACGAGAGCACACTCCACGAAGGCGACGACCGACGCGTGATCCCGGTCGGTCGGAACCGTCACCTCGAGGTCCGCCCACAGTGCCCGACCGTCGGGGGTGGTTCCTGCGTGATGCGCTTCCCGTATTTCGCTGCGTCGTTCCGAAGCCATCGTCTATCGGGGGCACGTGATGCGCCCTGCCACCCCCTCACGGGGGCAACAGACACCACAAAAACGCACCTCGTCAACCTATGCGCTACATCTGATACTTCCGTAGTTCCGCTACCCCTGTGATGGCCCCTCGGCCTGAGAGAGCCAGCGGCGCCTGCACCGTTATACCCTAGCCTTCCTTTGGACAATTCTGGAGGTGCAGAGAACATTGAAACGGGCGTATATTTAGCAAGAGGCCCGTCGGGCAGTTCTCAGCCGTTACTGATGTCCTCGACGAGTGCTAAGATACTGTGATTGGACGGAATTGTGCTTGACGAGGTGGTGAGGCCCTCGAATTCAAACGAATTTAATTCTCCTAATAGGTGAGACTTGGCAGAACTGACTGACGACAAATGATGGGTTGGGTGAGATCGATTTTACTGACCCATCCGTTTTTGCTCAAATTGGGCGATACAAGGCCTGAAAAGTGCATGACGAGATTACAATATCCGTTACACTCCCGTCTTCTGAAGAATGCTATGGAACCTTACAATCGACTGTCTGCGTTAGAACTCGTTTCTGTTACCCTCGGTTTCACTTAGTTGATCGTACATCTCATCGGGGAACGGGAGACTCCCCCAAATTGAGTATGGACACTCATCTTGTCCGATGCAGTACCGCTGCATATCGTCGTTATCGCAGTTCATCGGAAGCGGGGTGTCGCCTTCAATCGTGTTCGAGAACTCGTAGCGAATTTGGTAGTCGGTGACCTGTTCATCGTACCACGGCCACCGCGAGAAGACGTCCTTGAGATCTGTGACAATGGTCTCGAGGTCGCTGTCCTGATACTGGGGCAGCCACATTACCATCCGGGCGAAGTTGTACAGGTCCTTTCGGACTGGCTTCTTCTCGTGGAGGCGCTCAGCCATATTTGCCATACAGGGGAGTTCGAACAGGTCCTCGATTGTCTCGACGTCGAGAGGCTGGACGCCACGCGAAGACTCCTGAACCCGATAGTGGTTCGTATTTCCGTGCTCTCGAATGGTCAAGCTCCGGTGGTCGCGCTGGGATGCGAGAAGGTTCCCAAGACTTCGCGGACTCGAGATACGATTACACACGTCTCGCTTCCAGTCTGCTTCTGGGTCGTACGCCTCAACTGCTTCAAACAGCTCCTTCGCCGAGTGGAAATCCCCCAGCGTGGCGACCTCATCTGGAGCGGCTTGAATCGCGTCCCGGAGTACACGGATGGTCCGTTCACCAGGGTTCCAGTCTCGCCAGATTCGGTCGTGGTGCCCCGTCTCGATGAAGCGGTCGATGCGTTCTGTGATAGCCGACTCATTCGTCGTTAGCCACGTCAGCTGGTCTTCGGAGAGGTTCTCCTCTTGAACTCGCAGGAGCTTCTTGAACGCACGTCTGGCGTACTCGCGATACTTCGTGTCGAAATCGCCAACGGGCACGTAGAGACAGTTGTTCTTGACGCGAGTGAGCAGTTCCCCGGCTTCTCCGGGCTCAGTATCGACGTGAACGAGGCACTTCCTTGATGCCGCGGCCATCGGAATTTCGAGATACAACCCCCCACCGAATTCCGCCATCTCCTTGATCCCTGTACAAACGCGGCCGGGATGCGGACCATCCTCTCCGGGATCTTTCGCGTACAGTACCTCTGCGATATCCTGTTGGAGACTCCCATCACCGAATTCTCGAAGGAGGGAAGCGAGATTGTTGACGTAGAGATCGCGAATATCGTAGAGGACCTGCACTTTTCGCGGCGGGGCGTGCTCGAACTTCGAATGTGCCTTGACACAGATCGCGCTCAACGTCGCGAGGACAGCGAGTGTTCCCGGCTCGTCGACGAAGGGATCCTCTGCAGCATTGGCCCTGACGTCTTCTTTGAACGCCGCAGTCCCGAATCGCTCGAGGTCGTTCAACAGGTCTTCTGGTTGGTCTTCACCGTCGATGATGTAGCGATTGTAGCCCCGCGTAAACAGCTGGTTGATGCGTGTTGTGCTGTATTCAAGCGGGAGCGTCGCGACGCGGTAGGCGGTACGCTCGTCCTCAACAGGGGTCGATTGACTCATGACTGGATGGCCTCCGGTGTTGTAGACCGAATGTCGAAGCTCGAGCTCTCTATCGGCGTGACGATACTGCAGACGTCAGCGTGCAATGAGTAGGGGAGCCGGACGACTCGACGACGGTCAGCGGTAACCACTGGATCGATGGGAATCTCGTAGGTTTCTTGCAGAAGGTCGTTCAGCACTTCTCGACTCTTGGCGTCATATCGATGAGCAGGGTCGGTATCGAGGAGATAGACGTGAACGCCCTGGCCGCTGTACACTACCATCGTATCCTCGGCGTTGAAATCGTCCTCAAAGATATCTCGCACCTCGAAACCGTACTCAATGGCCCGTTCGATATCCGCGAAAGAATATGGGTAGCCTGCTGGGTCTGCTTCGAGAATCCCTGCGGCATCGAGCAGTTCCCCACTGTCCTCTGTAACGTCCTCGTCCGGCACTGCTTGCGCTGCTCGCTCTCGGGCTATCGTTTTCGCGTCGATATCGATGAGAAGCACCCACGGCCGTTCCCAGTGATCAAGGGCGTAGTAGACCGCATCAGGGCGTGGAGCTGGTTTCTCGAGCAGGTCAGGATCTGCGAGTGCGAAGTCACTCCGGCCGAGTGGGTCATTCCGTGCTGGATTGCGGATGAACTCGAGGATATCGTCGAAGTCGTGGAATGCTGCTGAGGTCCGCTCTCCGGAGGTGTTCGTTTGCCAGGTGTCTCGTCGGATGAAGTCCTTATCCGGGACTCCGTCTTTCCGTACCGGGTGGGATTCTCGAAACGCGAGCGCGTACTGTTTCGGTCCCTGTGCTGTGATGAACGACGGGAGTTCGTCGACGTACGAGGGGAACTCTTCCGTGTAGTACCTGTAAATCTCCTCGCGCGTAGCTTGGCGCCAGCTCATGGATTGAACTCCTCATCGAGCTTGTTGAAGCTCCGAATCGTCGTCATCCCTTCTGCGTCGAACGATTCGACGGCTTCCCGAATATCCGAAAAGCGACGGGCTGCACGCCCACTTACAGTATTTTCTATCCGGTCAGCTTCCGCGAGCCGATCCAACACCTCGACGGCTGTCTCGCGTCTATTGAATGCCCAGACAGCGTTTGCGTCCACCGTACTCTGCTTGTCGTAGTCGTCGACCGGCGCGTGTTTGTTGTTGCTCGGGAGTTCCGCTTCACCGACCCACACGAGTTCTCCGTCAGCGTCGAAGGCGGCGACGTCGAACACCGTCTCCTCGTCGTATTCGTAGTAGGGTTCGACCTGCACGACGTCGGTGCGCGCTTCTAACCATAGTTCGAGCAGCTTCACACCGACCTTGTGCGGCGTCTTCTCGCCGATATCTCCCTTATCAGGGCCGATTTTGAGCTTCTGGCCGAGCAGTTCACGCCCTGCCGGAAGGATGGTGTAGTACTTCCGACTACAGGCTCGTCCTTCTTCCAGTAGGTTCTGGTCGATGAGCCGCTGTACGTCCAAGTTATCAAAGTCGTCCTTGAACGCACTCATTGAATCCAAGAGTCCGTGATTCGGTGCGTCCCTGTTCATCACATCAAGGACGCGAGTCAAGAACCGGATGTCGTCGTGAGTGAGCCCGCGCCGTCGGAGTTCATCATCGGAGACGGTTACGCCATCTGCCTGTACTGGCGACGATCCGTTTTCGCCGACGGCGTTCGTCTTCTCTTCTGTGGCCGACTCTTCTGACTCTACGGACCCCATATTTCCAAACAGCGGATCAATGGTGTCCGCGTCTTTCTCCTTCTCTTCGTCGGCTGCTGAACCACTAGCTGCCTGTCGGATGAACGACGACTGTGTCGACTCCACAGGGTTAGCGGACTCTGTGGATGTCGACTGTCCAGCGTTCGATCTACTCCCCCATCCCTCATCGTCGGCTGTCTCCGATTCGCGTGGGGTCTCAGCAAGTCCGTACTGGGCCTGTGTACGTTCCGACAGCCGTGGAAGAGCCACAGTCTCGAAGTGGTCCTCCTGTTCGACAGAGAGTGGCTCATCGCTTTCTGGATGGCCCGCTGCTATCGGGAGCGGTTTCACTGAGAACGGAGCAGGCCCTGTCTTCCCAAACGATGGGCTCGGGAGTTGAGCAATCCACTCTCCGCTGGGGAGCGTATTGACTCGATTTCGAAGATCAGTCGGACTCAGGTCTTCGTGGGCCAACGACTCGGCGAGATCGCGCTCGATGGAGATGTTCCCGATGAGCTTTGTCTTGATGTTGTTGAGGACCTCGTCGTAGGCGCGCTCGTTTCGATTTCGAACCTGGCCGGGGAACTGCATCACCAACCCCATGCTCAGGCCGAACGACCGTCCCTGTGGAAGCAGTTGCTCAGAGACGAGTTTTGTCGAGGCCACGGGGGCGGCCTCTTCGATGATGAGATTGGTGAGGTTCTCGTAGTCGGTCTTTCCATCACGCCGGCGCACCTGGACGGCGTCCCAGAGATTACTCAACAGAAGGAGAGTGATTGCCCGCTGTCCTTCTGGACGCAGATCGCCCAAGTCAAACAGAATCGTGGCGTCTTCGTCGAGGAACTCGCGGAAGTCGAAGCGGTTGTCAACGTACTCGCCGTCATCGTCTTGTTTCGGGACGTGGCTGAAGATACGCCGCAAGTGTGCGTCTTCTCTGAGCTTGTCTAGACGGTTTCCGACGGCGTCCATCGATACCTGAAACCGGTGGTCGTCCTTCGCGAAATGCCGCGTGAGTGACTCCTCGACGTTCCTGTTGTCCGCCGAGACCGGTGGGATAGTTTGCTCTCGTTGCATCTGGAGAGCTGCGGCGAAGAGGTCATCCAGTCCGAAGACGTCGCTTCCGTACTCCTCGTCGAAGAGTGCCTTAATCAGGTAGCTGAGGATTTCGTTGGCGACGAATGCTTGGCCGTACTGTTCTCGGCCCATAATCATCCGGAGGATGTCGTGGAAGTGGTCCACCTTGTCCTGAATCGCGTCCTCCCGGTTGCGTCCAGCTTCCAGTGCTGGGCGAATATCGAAAAACGAGAACGCGGGGAGGGTCTCCGGGACACGGAACTGATAGACGTCGTCCAAGCCACCGAACTGGTCATAGTGGCAGCGCAAGTAGTTCTCACACATCCCATCGCCCTTTGGATCGACGATAACGACAGGCCCGCCGGTCGTCTCCCGAAGCGAGAGAGCGTCGTTGATGATCGCCTTTGACTTACCGGCGCCAGTCGACGCGAACCGGCCATAGTGTGTCGTCAACAGGTCTGGTGGGATCCGGATTGGGTCTGATCGTGGCTCACCGTTCTCGTCGAGTGCGTAGCCAATAGCCATCCCTTCTTGGAATTGCTGAATCAGGTCTGGATTGGGACACGGCAACGGATTCCGGCTCTGCTGTTCGGCTCGAGTCCCGCGTATCCCTTCGACTGTCAGCTGTTCAGAGGAGGGGACGAGGACGAAGTTGGCGAGTTCTGTCCCACAGAGGACTAGCCCGGGCCGTGTCTTTCCACGCCCCGTCGTCAGTTCACGGTTGAGGAGGCGCTGGAGAGCCGCCCGTGCCTTCTTCTCCTTCGTTTTCTCACGAAAGCCGCTATCCCGGAAGCGTTGCCCCTCGACTTCGTAGAACGGTCCATCAAGCGGGTCGAACACAGGGAGGAGCGAGTCCATCCGGCCATCGAGGTCATCACGGGTATCGTCGGTGGGGACGCCAATGGCCCGGATATTGACTGTGAACGACCGTTTGGCATTCTTCGCGTCGATGTACTCGATCCGTTTCTCGACGGACTCGCTGATCTGCCGGTCGGCTTGGTCGCTCCGCTGGTCCTCGACCTCGAGCAATGACCCGACGACTTCCTGGAAGAACGTATCCCGGCCGTCGACGAGATCCTCTTTCCGCACCTCCGCGTCGGACTGCCAGTTGGCACGCCGCTGGAAGACGACTTGGAACGCGGTCGGCGCTGTCGCCTCCATCAGGTGGTCGATCAGCGACGCGAGCGCTGCGCCCGGTTGGTCAACAGCCGAGAGGTCGCCGTTCGTTTCCTCTGCCGTGAACGGCGTCAGCGATGTCATCCAGTCCTGCTTCCGCGACGCAGAGCCACACCATCGAACCCCGAGCGGCGAGACAGCGTCTTGTGCCGGGCGAGCTAGAATCGTTCCCGCCGGTGTCATCGTCGGCTTCTCGATGGCCCGTCGCTCTTCTTTGTCGTCTGGAAGTGCATCGGGGGGCGCTAGTTCGAGGGCTGAGTCCCCGACAGTCACGTGATGATTAAGGACTCTGGTGGATGCCGTACCGCCGTCGACAACGGGGTCTGCTTCGGCTGACTCGGAGTCCACTGATTCCTCGTCGACGATGTCGTACTGTTCTGCCGGGCCAAACTCGTACTGCAGCCGCCCGGCCTCGTAGTGTTCGACGAATTCCTGTGGTGTGAACTCGACGGGCTGAATGAGCCGGGCAGCGACATCGACGTCGACGCGTTCGATATCGAACGTGGCTGGATAGATCGAGCGAAGCCGCTTCTTGAGGGTATCGAGGTGCGCATCGGCGCTGTAGAAGAACTCCACCGGCTCATCGGGACCATCGCTCATCGCGAGGAACTCGAACCGAGGCGGTGTCTCGCTATGGAGTGGATTGAGCTTCGCCCCGAGACCTGACGATCCGGGTGTGGTCAGTTTGTGAAGGCTGTCGAGGACACGGGGGATACTCTCCGTATCGAGCTGCTCGGAGGTCGGGGTGACGCGTAGGTATTCAGTCATCGTCCCCCTCCGTGGAACTTCTCTCTGGTTCAGCTGCGACGATGTCTGCTTCGTCGCCAGTACCATTCGTTCTATTCGTTTCGTTCGTCTCGCTCGTTACTCGTTCTTCAAGTTCCTCTTGGAACTCCAGTGTCTCGCTGTCGACGGCGCCGTCACCAGCGCCCGGAAGCGAGGACCGCATCTGTGCAGTTGGGTCGTAGTCGATAACCTGTTTCTCCCTGGACATCGCTTTGACTTGGATACCTCGCCACTCGCCGTCGACACCGACGAGTGCCTCGGAGAAGCCGGCGTCCTCGTTGCCAGGGACAGCGTCCTGAACGAACCGCATCTGTGCATAGTTCAGCCCGAACTCCTTGGCCCATTCTTCATCCATCCCATCGAGGCGATGGAACTGCTTGACCGCACACTGATCGAGGATGGCCTCGGACTCAGCGTGCTCAAAGAACTCGTCGACGGTCTGGGTAACTAAGCGAATCGAGAGATCGTGGTGGCGGTGGTGGCGGAAGACTGTCTCGAGGAACGCCAGACTCGCGGCGTCCTGCATGATGTACCGCGCCTCGTCGATGTAGAACACCACCTCCTTCTCCGAAACTTTCGCCCGCTCGTAGACCAGTGAGATAAGCAGCTGCATTGTCAGCGCCGTGCTGCTGTCGACGCTGCCCTCCTGCTGGGCGAGATCGAGGTAGATGACTTTCTCGTCCCGGATGTCGAAATCGGATTCCTGGCCAAGATTGGCGTGACGGCCACCTTCCTCGAAGGGGCGGAGCTGATCGAGAAGCCACGTCGCATCCTCCTTGATCTTCCTTGCTTCCTCGTCGGATCGGACGACGAACTCCTCGGGCTCGTCGACCATATCCTCGAAGACATCCATCATGTCCCGAATCGTCGGACTCGAGTTGCTGTGTGTCGAGATGTCGTCGGTGATGCCGTTGCGCTTGTACGCACGCTTGAGTCCGAGTTCGAGCGTCGTCCGGCGGTCACCTAGCGAGATGCCGCGGAGCGCGAAGAAGTTAGTAAGGAAGCTCATCGCGTCGTCGAGCTTCTCGTTGAACGGGCTCGCGTCCTCGCCCATTGCCCGCTGGACGTGCTCGGGCGTCTCCCGAATCTCCAAGGGGTTCAGTCCGAGCGTCCCGCCGACTGTGATGCGTTTGGCGTCGAGGGCTTCGGCGACGCCGGCCCAGTTGTTCAGCGGCTCGAGGATGATGCCGATTCGGTCCTTGCTCTGCTCGATGGAGCGGATGAAGTTCTGTTTCGAACTGAACGACTTCCCCGACCCCGTGTCGCCGACGGTGAACATCGCGTAGCCGTTGTCTCGCGCGAACGGGTCGATGACCACTGGGCTCTGGTTGTCCTTGTGAATCCCGAACTCGACGCCGCCCTCCTCGAGGATCGTCGCGTTGTGCGGCGAGGACAGCAACGCGCCGACGGCGCCGCCGAGCGCAATCGAGGTCCGGCCGAATTCGTTGTCACCGATGGGCGCGGCGGACTGAAGGGCGAGATCCTGTCGACAGATCGCCGTCTTCGGCGTGAGGTTTGCCGGATCGTCGCGGAGAGCACTCTTGACCTTCTGGACGGCATCCCTGAGGTCGTCCTTCTCGTCGGCTCGTACCGTGATGAACATCCCCTGATCGAAAACGCTCGCACCGTTCTCGACGGCCGTGTACGTCGCGGCGGCCTCGTTGGCACGCTCTTGTAGATAGGCACTCCGGACGCTTTGTTCGAGATCGGCGTCAACCTGGAGATCGTCAGCGATGTCCTGCAGTTCGTTCCGTGCCCGCTCCTGATTCTTCGGGGTGATGTGGGCCGTCAGATCGAACTGAACGTCGGTCATCTCGAAAAGATCGCTCAGATAGCCATCGTTGGGATAGTCAGGATAGTCCGCGATGTACAGCGTCGTTGTCCACTGCTCGCCAACACGTGCGGCTCGTGTTTCCCACTCGATAGCGGCCGGGGCGGTGACCGTCTTGTGCGACTCGGCGATGTCGTCGAGTAACCGACGTTCGGCCCCGCCTTCCTCCAGCGTCTCTTCGTCAAGCAGATCCGAGAACTCGACTTCTTTTTCATCGTCCTCGGTATACCGGTCCCAGAGAAGTTTCCCACCGACGGTGAGAACGACTACGAGCCCGACATAGAGGGCCGTACCTTCGGCTGAGGTCGGGTTCGAGAGCCACTCCACAAGCTCGGCGACAGCACCGCTGCTCGTCTGGAGGATCACGTTACCCATCGTGGGCATCCTCCCGGCACGAGTGGCCGATAATTGGTTGTTCACGAACGACCCGTTCAGCCTCGTCATAGTCGTGTTCGCGGCCGTTCCAGAAGTCCATATTCATCACGAACAGCTCAACCGTGCTGAGCCGACGTGCCGACCACCCCGATGCCTGCTGAATGAATTCGGACCGCACATCGTTGACGCGGCTGTCGAGTTTCTCGAACATCTGGGCGCGACGCTCAACGTCGGTGAGGTTCTCGCGACGAGTAACGAACGGGTTAAACAGGAAGCCGATGACGGGGAACTGAGTCAGCTTCTCGGCAGGGGTTCCCTCGTCGCGGAAGCGGTCGTAGACCTCCAGCGGCGTGACCTGAACGCCGATGTAATAGCGAACCTGCTGGATCCCCCGTTCACGCATCTCTTTCGGCCGCGTCTCCCGATACTCCTCGAGGAGTTCTTTGAAGATCGGATTCTCCGTGACGTCCTCGTCGTTCAGGCGGTCTTCGATGTTCTCGGTAATCTGTTCCACCGGGAATGACCGGGTTGTCGCGTGGAGTTTGAGCTTCGAGTCGAGTTCTTTGTTGGCGAATTCCTCGCCAGCTTCCTGGAGTTCTGCCCAGTCGTCGGACATCGCGAAGTCCATGTTATCTGGGTCGATTTCGATGAACGCCTCCATCGTCCCATCGGCGCGTTGGATCGCACCAGCGCCTGGCCACGCCCGCTCGATGTTTGTGAGGTCCTGCGTCCGTTCATCGGGCTTGAACGGCGTGTAGTTCGCGAGGCCACCCTCGTTCCGCTCCGTTTCGTTGGTACTACTGTCAGCCTCTTCTGGAGCACTGAACGTTACTTGGGGACGCGTCAGATATCGATAGACATCCTTCGCCCACGCCCACGCATTCAGATGATCGGGAGAGACATAGACGATCGCCACGCCGAAGCCGAATCCGCCGGCAACGAACGGGAGAGCGAGCGATTCGATCCCGGTGAGTCCAGCTAGGAAGAGACCAACGATCGGGAAGGCGATCAGGACACCCACGTCACCCTCCTCGATATTGAGGTAGGGGATACGACTTTCCTCGCCAAACTGGTCCATGATACGCCGTGCAGCCGCGTCTTGATCTATTGACATGGGTTGCTAGTAGCTTCCAGGGTCGTTCTCGGTCCGCCGATACGATGGCGTCTCGCTGTCTTCGTCGCTGTTCGTCCCTCGTGCGGCCGCCTTCTGGGCGATAGCGTGACCTGCAGCGGCTTTTGGTCCCCACCGGGCAGCGGTTGTCGCGACGCCAGCGCTACCGACGTAAGCACCGGCAGCTACACCGCCGATGAGGGCTGCACTCTTGGTTGCCCCTCCGAGAACTTTTGCCGTCAGCGGGGTTGCAAATTTGAACGTCTTCCAAGTGAGATAGAGAGCAATTAGAGGGAGAGAAGCGGCGACTAGGTACTTCAGAAATGCGCTATCTGGAGAAAGCGCGCCTTCTGAGTAAAGAAGGTCGTATCCTTTGAACACGACTGCTGCTGGAAGGGGAAGAACTGCAAGCGGAACAAATCGTTTGGAAAACCCCATCGCAATATCGGAAAGGACCGGGATATTACCGTATGCGAGAGCGAACGCTATCGGCATTCCATAGACATACACATAAAGGAGAACCTCTCGAATGTAATACAGTGCTTCAAGCGTCCACATCGAGAGACCCCCTATAACTGCGAATACGAATGCCAGTCCTGGGTTCGTAAGTGACTCCTTGAGGAAATTCAACATTGCATCACCAAGAGAGCCCAAACTCGGCATCAACGCAATCGTGAATCCGTCAACGATGTAGAGGCCAAGAATACTCACCCAGTACCAAGTGATGATGAGGAATGCACCGACCCAAGCAGTTTTCTTCGTTCGTCTCGCTTCATAAGCGCTCCCGATATTGAATATTCGAATTGTGTGTCGGCCTTGAACACACATCACCAGCAGAAGTAGTGAGATGAGCATGATCTCCCCACCAACCAACGCATCACGAATTGCTGGCCAAGGACCGTTAGTTGGGGCACCGAAGACAAACGCACCCTCCGTCTCTGGTGTAGGTGTCCCAAACATCTCCTCAGTGAGGGTTTCATAACCGTTGTTCAACCCTTCCATGAAGAGGCCGGTAACCCAGTCGACAACGTCTTTGAAACCTTCTAAGACAACATCAATGAGGTCCACCATCGTTATCCCTCACTGAACGTGATTTCACAATTATCGAACTCACCTGAAGCAGAGTAGTGAATGTTGTATGTTTCTGACAGCTGGTTAGAACTGACTTGTGTCTCCAAGATGACCTCGAACTCCCCGTTTTGTTCTTCGCTCTCACAGGAGGTCCCTTCTCCTCGAACGAAGGCAAACGGGGAACGGTAACTGTACAATGTAATCTGCTCTCCCGGTTCTATGACTACCTCTTCGACTTCCGTGTCCCTCTCGGGATCGTATATGCCACTTATATCATCGTTGTCGGCGTAGTTTGTGCCCTCTTCATCTGAGGGATAGGGGACATCGCCAATGAAGAGAAGTTGCGTTATCGCATCCGGGCCACTACCTTGGTTTTCGACAGATACGAAAGCCTCTTTAGAGATTTTATCATCTGAGTTATCCCACATCATTTCAGGCTGATTCTTCCCGATCCCCATTTCCACGATTCTAAGATTTGGTTGAATAGAGAGAGGAGACTCTTCTACAGTCTCTTCGCCCGCTAGCGCAATAACACGATGCTCACCAGGGGCGTAGGACGTTCCGAGCTCGAACGTGACTTGCTGTGCTCCTGTAGCTACATCACGCTGGCCGAACAGTTCTCCATTTGGCTGGATTAGATTGACTTGGTCGACGTCAGCATCTTCCGAGAGTTCGACGACAAGCGTTGTTCCATCAACAACGACACGCCGAAGAGGGCCTGGGCTGTTTGAAGAGGGAGATCCATCGCTGGGCGTTCCGGAGTTCCCATTGGTATTTAGACAGCCAGCAATACTCGCGAGACCGGCTCCAGAAACTGTTCGGAGGGCGGTACGTCTGCTGAGGTGTGGGTTGTGCTTCGTCATAGTTCTTGTTGGAAAATGTCTTCTGGGCCAAGCATCCGCAGGAGTCGCTTACCGGCGTAGAACATCACGAAAAACGGCAGGAGCTGCCAGCCAACTTCGAACACGAGGGCGAACCAGCCCTCAATGGTTCCGAGTGGATGCCAGCGGGCCGTCGCGGAATCGGTCACGTACGCGGGATTATGGCCGAGCCACGAACCCGGATGGTAGTTGGCCGTGTAGATCCCCGGCTCGTCGATCGTCACGATTGCTACACCCGATTCGTTGGTCTCGACACGCTGATCTGCGACGGTGATGTATCCATTTCGTGTCGTTCCACGAATCGGATACTGGCGGGTATCGTCGAGCGTGATTGGGGCGCCGGTCTGATTGTCTTGCAGTTCGATCCGGAGTGTCGCCTGTGACTGGTTCTGCTCGAGGACCTTCACGGAGAGGTTACTACGCCGGAGCTGTCGCTCGGAGCCCCCGTCCGGTTCGGCGATCGAGGCGTTCACGCCACGGACGATCCCCGCGACGTGGAGCGCTTCGCGGTCGACGGTCTCCGCCCGAACGGCGACGCCATAGGTCGTCGTGTACGATTGGTTGACGATGTCGATGTTGACGTTATCCCCGATGGTGCTGACTGGTGACGGGTGGTCAGTTCCCCATGTATCGACGAGTTCGGGGCCGTCTCGGACCGGTTCGGCACGCGGACCGATGCGTGAGGGATACGCGTGGACGTACACGGGAATCGCGTCAGACTCGACCGTGGTCCTATCCGTCCGATTCGACTGAACGAGCGTGTCCCAGTTGGTGTTCCGAGCGGTGTAGAACCGCCAGACACCGCGGACCCGGGCATCGCCATCCTCAGTGAGGGTATAGCCTTGCCACGGGCGGGACTGGAAGATCGCTACGCCGGCATCGCCGTTGGGGTACTCAGCGTAGTAGGGATACGCCGAGAGGTCGTAGATCTCAACGTCGATCGCGTCCGAGACGTTGCGTGATTCCGTCCGGTAGGTAACGTCGACGTCCGTCCGGTTGCCTTGGTCGAACCGAGTGGTCTTCTTCAGACGGGCACTGATCTCCGCTTCGAGCGTGAGATTCGCGCTCCAGTCATCCTCGATCTGGTAGTCGAGGGCTGGCGTATGGGATCCATCCTCCGTCGCGATGGTCTCACCGTCTTTCTTCAGCCGGGCTTCCTCAATTTCGTGCTCCGTAAGCGACCACTCGATGGTCGTGTTCCCGGACGAACTCCCGTTCGGAACCCGAACTCGATAGTCGACGAATCCCCGCATGGTCCCGTTCGGCGCGATGTAGAGTGGGGTTTCACCGGACTCGAGGTGTCCACGAGTAGAAGGCTGGACCGCGAAGATCGTAGCGTGGGCATCATCAATGAAGACACCGTCCTCGAGGTCCGCGTGCGACGGATGCACGGACGTGTCTGCTCCGCCGGCGTCGAGGTCCTCGAAGTCGTTCCGAGTCCACGTCGCTGCGGTCGCCGGCGGTCGTTTGAACGTGACGTCGGTCCCATTCGCAACCTGGCGGACGGCGGAGCGGTTCTCGCCGTACCGCTGGCGGTACTCCTCCTGGCTGATGTAGTTATCTGAATCACGCGACCAGAGTGTCGCTGACTCGTTCTCGGTGAGTCCGTTCTCCTCCGTACCTGGCTGCGGCGGGTCAGCGGCGACGATACCCGTGACTATGCTCGTCACGAGCAATCCGGCCATGAGTACGGAGAGCACTCGGTGGTTCATCGGCTCACGTCGGGGACAGTAGACAGCTTACCAGGGGACGAGATCAACGCACTGCGCCAGCGGGAGACTCATCATTGACCCAGCGACCGTATACAGCGGGCCAAGGACGACGAGGACGACCGCGGACTTCATCGCTGAGCGCTTGTGGCGCTTGAGGCCTTTCTTCTGCTCGGGATGGAGGGTGAACATCTCGATGAGGGAGTCTGCCTGCCAGACGATGGCGAGGCCAACGATTCCTAGAGCGGTGGTGAGTTGGAAGAATCCCTCAATCATGCTCGGAAGGTTGTCCGCGCTACAGACCGCGTTACTCTGCGCAGTGACCGACTGGACGGCGAACAAACCCAAGAAGACGATCGTGAGCACTGCCTGTCGAGTGATTCTGCCGGTCAGGGGAGACCCGGTGCGATGCTCAAGGTCGGAAGGAGCCTTGTCTTGTGACATAACGGATTAACCATCAGTAGCGTCTTCAGCCGTTGGCCGGCTCTGCTGATCTTCAACAAGCGACTGGAGGTCGTCGAATCGGTTCGTATCCGCTGCGATCTCTTCAAGCGTATAGCCCTGCTCACGGGCCCGCTCTAGAAGATCGCGGAGTTCATTGGGGTCAACACCGCGGACTTCCATTTCCTCACGGAGGGCGCGGCGATAGAGAGCGGAGGCGTTGATATGGTCGTTCCATATCAGATATAGGTCATCAATCTCTTCGACGGTTACTGACCTCGTTATCATGCATGCGGGTATAGGTCTGCATTGGCTGAGTTCCGGTACATGTTTACTGATTATCTTGTAATAGATAAATATTCTGTATTTCTAGTATTGATATTATCTAATAGATATCTGAAGGTGGTTCGAGAGCGTCTCGAGTAGATCTTAACCAACACCTAGGGTAATGGTATCCAAGTGTTGGTTAAACCCTCAAAATAGAGCCTTTCTACTCTATCTCAGCAATATCAGCACTCACACATTACGCAAAGATATAGCGATAATAGGTTTGTGCCGAGTTTTGCTTGAGTGCCCGTCACCGACAAGGCTCAGCCCAACTTTCGGAGTACTCGTTCATCGAGGTCCTCGAAGGTGGGGTCGCAGTCGACGTCGTCTGAACGAGCGTGGTTCAGTCCTCGTCGCCGCGGTCATCGGCAGCCCATCGGTTAACCGTTCGAATTCGCACGCCGCATTTCGTCGATAGTTCCTTCCCTCGCTGCCATGGCCTTTCCCTTTGTCTGGATGGACCGCTTAAACGAACTCGTAAGTGACTGCCCAGTGCGTCTCCAGATGCCGCCTCAGGGTTATGATTCCTCGTTCACGTATTGGTAGGTCGGGTGGACCTCCTCGAGAAGATTTTCGACGATCTCCCAGAGGATCAGGGAGGGAGTTTCGTGTTCAAACGTGATTCCCCAGCGATCTTCCTCATCGCCGACAGAGTACTGGAAATGTGCCCGTCCGAGGTCAGGATGGTCCTCATCCTGATGCCACCCAGCGTGAAAGCCGGTGTTCGGGTCGGTGTAGTTGATACGGAACCAATCGTGAGGGTTCTGCCGGTACCACTTGACGGTCAATTCCGGTGAATCAGGGCCTGTAGGTGGGTCAAGGCGGGCTGGATCAAAACTCGCCCGCAGCTGCTTGGCCTCGATATCGTCGGGAACATACTCAACCGCCGTAATTTGTGGCACCCGATCAAGGACATCCCGCTTCAGTTGGACGTAGAGATTTGCGTTTGGGTCGCCACCGGGATGCGGGACCGACATCCGTTAGCTGCTAGCCTCGGCAGACTCTGTGTTCGGAGCGAGGAAGTCCCACTCGCGGATTGCAAACCCGACGATTTTGATGCGGCGCTGGAGATGCTCCCACTCACGAGCGATTTCACGCCGATGGTCTTCCTCGTCGGCGTCAAGGGCCTCATCGGCGAGTGTTCCGCGAAGCTGATTCGGTGACTCGACATCGAACTCGTCCTCCCAGTCACGGATTTGTGCCTTCATATCGGCGAGTCGGTCCGTGAGTTCCTCGACAGTATGGCCGCTGTCCCGAAGGCGCATCGCCTCCTGCATTGCCTGCCGACGGTAATCGGGATAGTACGTGGTGTGGGTCCCGCTCTCGTCACGGTGGAGGATTCCGTCGTCGACGAGCCGTTCAAGGACGCGCTTGGTGGGCTCATGGGACCAGCCCGCCTCAGAAGCGATCCAGTTTGCCGTCCGTGGCTCCGACAGTTGCCGTGCGACCATTCGCACACGGTCTTCACCCGTGGTCTGGCGGTCCATCAGGCTCTCGGAATTCGATTCGTCTTCGGTCATAGGCTACTGTTTGCGTCCTAGCTTAATATAGATTGAGACTGTTCGTTCTATATCGAATAGCTACTTCCGTCCATTCTATCGACACACACAGACTGAATCCGGTATGGTCGATCCTTTGCGAGGCCGAGTTTCACGTCACGACGGTCCCCGACGGGGATGCTCCGCTGCCCGACGACCCAGTCTACGATTCGAACAGGTCGTACGTCGAGAATAAGATGCGGATCAATCGCTATCGTGAGTCTAAATAGCCACAGATTCTGCATTGCTGCTATGATCTTGGTGCGACTGGTAGAAGAGCTATGAGCGTCTCAAGGGTGATGACAAAGCGTGCGCCGTAAACTGACTGAGAACTGTATCGAGTGCTCGAAGGAGAACTTACCGGCACAGGTCGTCAAACAGAAGGCTCGAGAGCTAGCAGTGATGTACTTCCTTCGAGAGCGAATTGATCTTCAGATCTTCAAGAAGGGTGTCACCGTCGATCGCGAGCGCGAAACTGACGATGACACCTGCACGATACAAAAGGCGAATCCTGCACTCGAGCGAATGTTCTCATGGCAAGTAGACTCATACGTGACCTCCGCTGCTACCTGTCTCTCGATGGGTATCCGTAGACCGGGCATCCGGACTCACGATCGGACTGGATTTACGATGATGGAGTAGAGACCGCGGAACCCGTGAGCGAAAAAATTCATGAGGTTACAAGAATCTTCTCCGATGCCTTCAGTCGAGCGTTTGTTCAGAGATTTTCCTCCGATTATATCGGAGACCTCGGCCACGTCGTCCCCAATGTTGTCTTCGTGAGGGTGAGTCCGGGACAGATAAGAGTTTATATATAAACTATTTTATCTAAACATTCTTTCCTTCGGAGAAATGGATGGGAATGCGCCCATAATTTTTTGTGATTATTTCAGGTCTAGCTTTTATTTCTCTTTGACCATATTCCCAATTTCCACCAGTGTTGTCTGAATTTATTTGGGCTTTTTCCGTTCTAGTTTATGCAATAACGTTTCATGTTTCTACCGGTACGCTGGGCGACAAACTTTCGGTCGCGTACCAGTTCATCCACCAGAAACTCGCGAATACCGAGGCTAATCGTCGCCACCGCTGTTAGAACGTTTGGTCAAGTAGACACAGAAAATCCACCAGCAACGATAAGTGTTACAACTTGCTCTCGCTACTCAATCGAGGTATGGATCTTAGCTAAAGACGAACCCCTTTTGATATTTTATCTGGGTAAAATATTTACATGTACATTGAATTTGGATAAGTATGAGACGGCGTAAGTTCATTGTGGGTGTTGGTATTGCTTTCTCTCTCCCCGGCTGTCTTAATGAGAGATCGCCTTCCGAAACCTCTGATAACAATCATGATCCTACTGAGGACTCCGATGAGAGAGACGACAATACAGATAGCCAAACAGATGGTAACAACTCGTATACCTATGACGAATCAAGGCAAGATCCGATATTTATAGAGAATACAAAAGAGGAAGAAGTTATCGTAAAATTATCAGTTGAGCAGAAATCCGACGGAGAAACTCTTGTTGAGAATGTGTACTCTATCCCTCCAAAAACAGGAATTGAAATACCAAATATCGCCAAGGTAGAAAACGAATACATAGTTACAGCTGAATATGACGAAAATGTCGATACATTTGACTGGTCTGTTTTGACGTGCGCACATGAAGACGGATCCGAGATAGGTGGAGAGACCTCTCTTGGAGTAGAAATAGCTGACGATGATCTACATATTTATCATACCGATTGTGACATGGTAGGGGCAGGAGACAACCAAAATTTAACATATGAAAACCATAAAGAATACATGAAAGAGGAATAGCAAGTAACAGCTGCTTCTCTATACTGTACGCTACTTTCATACCACATCTCTGGAATAACTCCCTGTAAGAACGTGACGACTCGTACTTGAATACGGGATTAGTAAGCAGATTGTTTGACTGGCTCAAAGTTCGTTGATCGTTTCAGTGAACTGAGGACCGAAGCGGTAGAGGTCACCATTTTCCCAGACCCACCAACGTTCATCTCTTCTTTGTTGATGAGAACGACCTTATAGGGTACTCGAAAACGAAATACAAAGAAAGAACTACCTAGTCCTGATTAATCGCAATAACTAGCCCACCAGCCCTAACCTCAAGGCCTTCCTTACCCTCAATATCAATAGTGTCTATATCCTTCACAAGATCCTCAAATGCCGAAATACCGTTAATTGCGGCATCAGAAACAAGATCGTTCTCATCACTTAGTACATCAACTGCTCCTGCTGACACCGCCATCCAAATCCGTGCCCATTTTTGTAATTTTCCTAAGTCAACCCCAGTTGTGAGATCTGCGATTTCGACTGTTGAACTCCAAGTACTATCGACTATACCAAGCATATCTGATAGATCAGCCATTGAATGGTCGGGAGTGCAGAAATAGTAGTCATACTCTAGTCTGTCCCCACCATCAGGTGGAGAAATATCAGAATTGCTAAAGTCAAACTCGAGCTCCATCTTTGTTACTTGGGAGTGAGTGTTTGCAATCGCATCACTGTAGCTAAGCGTCATACCGTAATTATTTCCACCATCAGGCTCAGGTTCATCAAGTTCAGTCCAAACGTTACCGCCCATCGTATTATTCACGGAGCCCGTTGAATCATAGTTCTTGAAGGCCTTTTTGTACTCAATCGTACCGAATTCCGAAGAATAGGCGTTTGAGTACCAGGTGAAATCGTATCCCAACTGCAACGTAAACCCATCCGAGTCATTGTGCACTGCATACGGCAACCACGTTGCCGAGACATCTTCTCGAATACTGCTTCTTGGATGCGTATAGTACTCGTCAGCAATCCAGAGACTATCGTTATCCGCGTCGTAGGGCCTGCAGCACCAGCCGCACTCGCTAAGAAAGTACGATGGGTCTTGGATCCAGATTTGATAGATTGATTCTGCTTCGCATCGCCATTATTACTATTCGCCATAGCGATCAGTAGTGTCTTCTGTAACTTTAAATATCTAACTGCTGGCAGATTTAAATAGGGGTAAATATTTTTGATTTCTATCTGATCCCATTTAAATATATAGTGAGGTCGAAGAAAAGACGTTCATATCTCCACATCGTTGCGATCTATGCTGCGACAGTCGTCGGTCTATTAGAGCAGGATATGACTATCCTTCTCGACGACCGAAACGCATGGATCTGGGTCGTCGTTGAAGACGTCTCCGGAATCAGTGAGGCCCGCTCGAAGGCGATCGCCCGCGAGTACGACGATCTCGAGGATCTGCGAGAAAGCGACCGCGAACGCCTCGAGTCAGTCCCGGATATCGGTGAGCAACGGGCCGACGCCGTTCTCGAGCGGGTTCGGGAGTAGCATACCCCGAAATCCGAAATACTCTCGGATTCGTGAGACGACGTGCTGTACTGCGTAGACGTGTGATTTCGGTGTTGCTGGCCATCTCTCGGGTGTCTGGATTATCCAGCTACAGAGACGCTCGAGGTATATTCCGAGGACTAGGGACCAGTACCGACAGTCGGGCACGGCGATCGGACCATCTCGATCACAGAGAGAATCGCAAACACGTGCAGAGCACACGAGACAAGATCTGTATGGGTGATCTCAGTACTTTGAATCTATTCTTCGCTAATCCGGCTCAGTGAAACATCTTCGGCTGGGAATCCCTCAACCAGATCGACCACGGTTTCATCAAGCGCATACTCACCTTCCGCAACCCTCTCAAGCTGTGAATTGAACGCATCTTCATCAAGATCGTGTTCAGTCCATTCCGAGTGAGAGACGGCTGCTCGGAAGCTGCCGACTGTTTCTGGAATCGCCGGTACATCTTGGTAGGTAGTTGGGTAGCCTTCAAGCAGCGGCGCGTAACAGAACGGGATCGAGATTTCATGACTCTGGGTCGTAGTGCCGCTAATCAGACACCGACCCGGGTCTTCGGCAAACGAGCCCTCGAGTCGGTCCTCGTCCGAACGGTCGTGATAGTCCATTGTCTCCCCATTGTGAATATCGACGATGTTGCTCATCTCACCCGTACTCTCTGCAACGTCCGCGTTCGTCAGCCAGCAAGCGACTGCGAGTGCATCATCACCACTACTGGTGATGGTGTAGTACTCAGATTCCCACGAACTGAACGTATCATACCTGAGGTAAACTGCAAACGCCGTCCGTGGACCAACATTTGGCTTTTCATCGATCTCAGGGCTGCTCACCTCCCTTCTTATATCCGAAGTGATCCCCCAGACGAATTCGCTGTTCCCCATCCGCTCGAATTCAACCGGAATGACCTCTATCGTTTCAGATCCCGACTCAAATCGCACCTGAACACCTTCCTTTTGATCCGGGCCGTACACACCTTGTTCAAATTCGGTTTCTTCCCAACTATCTGCGATGACGAACTTGCCGTCATCTAATAGAGTCGGTGGTTCAAGCTCCGGGAACTCCATTTCAGCCACACCGTTATCCTCATTGGTATTATCAGTCATAGTTTGCCGCTAGTCTGTTGAACACATAAATTGACCGACCCGATAGGTTGTAGTCCAGACCCATCGAATCACTAGATAGATTTCCGTCTCAGACTCATCTTCGTCATCCAATTTATCAAGTATCCAAGGCAGAACAATAGGTGCTATTTTTTCGCAACTATTCCAAATCATTTCCGCTAGATGGTAGTGTTCCATCTAGTTATAGTGTACTCACGAGTGATTCTCGTGGAGATGTAGACCGGACTAATCCAAAGATCGTGAGCGGCTCAAGTTGATGCTGATATTAGGAGCAGCGGGCCAATAACGTGCTTAAGCGGGTTCAAGACGATTAGTCCAATTCCTCAATAGGTTCACGTATCTCGTCCTGTAGTATCTCTTTGACCTCCTCATAGCCATCTATCAGGCTCATACGTCGTTCGTGGTACATATCACCACCCCTCATTTCCACAGTCTCAAACGCCCACCCACTGATAGAACTATTCACCTCACCGAGTGTTTCAAAGAAGTCTAAAACAGTCTCGTGCTGCTCTTCAGAGAGGTAAATACTCGCTTCATCCATAGCAATTTCAAACTCTTCGATCAATTGATCTGCTTCTTCTATCTCTCCATTCTCGCCGAAACCGTCGTATGGGACTCTATCCAAAATCTCCACTAATCCCCTTTGGCATTCTTCCAACTCGGCGTGGAGATTCGTTAGCGCCTCTACTTTCCGTTCCATAGAGAGTTCGGCCCGTAACCTCCGATCCTCCGCTTTGACCTCTGTTTGGGTACGGTAGTAGTTAATCAGACCACCAGAGATGTATCCAGCAAGAGTAAATAATCCGCCGGCGAGGACGCCTAAAACGGTATCTGAGACAGGCATACGATCACTCATTATCGAACACGGCTGTATTATCTTCGGCCAGCTCGCTCGCTTCGATGTGCGAGTACATTTCCGAGGTCGTCTGCGGGTCGGCGTGGCGCAACGTCCGTTGTGCCGCGGCGGCCCCGCGTTCACGATAGAGTTTCTCGCCGACCCCACGGCGGGCTCCGTGCAACGTGAGATATTCATCGTCCTCGAGTCCAGGGACGTCGGCTTCCTCGGAGAGCCGTTTCAACAGCGTTCGCGCGCCGGAGGTGCTCATCGACGGCGGTTCGATACCGTGCTCGAGACAGAACCCCCACGGGTCGCCGTCCGGTTTGTCGTATCCAGCGTCCTCGATCGCCGAATACAGCGACGGCGGGTGTCGGGAGGGAAAGACCGGCCACCCGTCGGCGGGCGGGTCGACGAGCGTCCGCAGGCGCTCGAGCGGTGCGACCGCCTGCTGCGGGAGGGCCGTTTCCTCGCGGTCTTGGCTTTTCCCAAGGACGGTCATCACGCCGGCCTCGAGATCGACGCTATGCCACCGCAGGCCGTTGCGGCGTTCGTCCCGGTAGTCGGCCAGGACTTCAGCCCCGCGGACGCCCGTGTACGCGAGTGTCGTAATCAGCGCCCGGTTGCGGACGGGCTCGAACGGGTTGGCCTCGGGGTCATCGATCGCCGCGCGGGCCTGCTCATCGACGTAGGACACGATCGCCCGGCGCTGCTCGGGCTGCCAGAACTGTTGATCGCCGCTGTTGGTCGTCTCGCTCGGGAGGAGTTTCTTCGCTTCGCGTTTCTCCGCGGGATTCTCTACGAGGTCGCCGACTTCGACGGCGCGGTTCAACAGCGCCGAGACATAGTTGTAGTACGTGCGCGCCGTCGAGGCGCTGATTGCATCGGCCCGGACCCGGCGTTTGAGGTGCGAGGCGTAGTTGCGCATCGTTCGCGTCGAGACGTCTTCGAGCGCCTGGACGTGGTCGGGCGTCCAGTCGATCCACTTGTCGAGACAGTACTCGAGATTCGACGCGTAGTTGCCGTCGCGTTCGGCGACGAACTCCTCGGCGGCGGTCTCGAGGGGTTTGCCTCCGGGTGACGGCCCGGAATTGCTGGATTCCATCGACGTAGCTTACCCAAGGGCGCCGACCCTCAAAATTCCACCGCACATTATTGGTCTAATGTGCTGTGTACTGTTGGACTTGCTTTGATCGTAGTTGCAGGCTATGTGCATCCAGAAATCGAACGAATCGGGGTTTGAGAGTGTCGCAGTAAACTTCATATAGCTATATCAACTGCGAGCCCACTAGTTTCAGAAATTCGGAGGATGGATTTCTACAAACCACCACATTAGGAACATATCCGATACAATGCTTCTCAGACCCGTTGATACGCCCGGTGTTCATGTCCATCGTCCAAGAAAGGTGAACAGTCGATAGAGCCCCTCCGAAACACAGAAAGCCCGTTGAGGTTTCGACCGTCTTTACCGCCTTCGGGTCAAGGCCCTACGCTTTTAGACTAGTGGGTTGTGTGTTAACTATGGCCAATAATGGGGTGGCGGGCGCAAACGGGGAATCGCTTTCACTTGACGCGATTTTGGATGCTCTCAGCCATCACCATCGACGCACGTTGTTCCGCTGGTTGCGTAATCAGCCAGACCAGCGTGCTAACGCAGAAGATGTGCTCAACCATCTCATCAACCAAGAACAGGAACGGATGGGAAAAGCACCCAACCCCAACCATATCGAAGTCACGCTCCATCACGTCCACGCGCCAAAGCTCAGTGGCCTAAGGCTCGTCACGTACGACGATGCAGCCGAGGAGTATCAATACCACACGAACGACCGACTGGAGAAATGGCTCGACCTTATTGATGCCGAACACGAGTTAGAATAGTAATACCGGCGGATCCGCACGGACTACTCTCTCTGCTTCTCGGACCCCAGACCTGACTGCGCTTGCACTTGCACCCAATAGCCTCAACTCACTTATCGAGGTACCGTCCGTGATGAGCTACACTCACATCGAATCCGAGAACGACGACATCATTGATCACACGTTCGATAGCAAAACCCCGCCGAGTATCGGTATCATCCATGTTATCTGTGCGCTTGAAAACATCAACCCGATGGACTTCCCTGATGAGGTCGAATCCCGCTTGCACGACCATATCGATCCCGAAGCACTGGATTCGATTGTAGCACACGATACTGCTGGCCCCATCGAAGTCCACTTCGATATTGAGGACTACCATGTATCCGTGACCGAGTCCAATCGAATCCGAGTCGTCCCACCCGGTAGTGGTTAGAGGACATATCGCCAGCTATGGAGTGAGCAAGCTGTTCTTGCTCAGCCTCGTTATGATTAAGAGGATTGAAACGCAGTTGCCCAGTTAGTGCAGTTATACTTGGACTGTGAATTCGATACTCAGTACACGATCGAGATGGACCGACATAATTCTGAAACAGGGAATACAGTGGTCCATGCTGTCCAAGACGCAACGACGTACATCGCAGTCGGGGTCACCGCCCTTGGCGCAGCACTGTTCAGCTAACAGCGGCCACACTCCGTTTTCACCCACCGAGTCAGTACTCCGTAGCGATAGCGTTCGGGTCCTCGAGCCAGCCGTCGAGCATATTCAAGGCGTCCTCCGCAACGATTAGGTGGTCGTAGTCAGGCAGCTGAAACTGACCGACTGTCTCTTGCACCCCAATTTGTGAACTTCACGAATCCCTACTGCTTGATATTCATGGTGAGGACAAGCGGCTTGGAGTAATTCGAGATGATGGTGTACTCACTGATATCTGCAATCAATAGCGGGGTATTTAAGGACCACATTTAATGAAGGGAGAGGCGTTTTTCAGTGGCAATGTAGATTACACACTGATGGGGCTCCCCGAGATAGATTCGGCTATTTTCTTTGGGTCGATTACAATGGTAACGTGGGGGATCTGGGTAGTTTTAGGTAACGCTGCGTCGGAGTCCATCGACCCAAGGACGGCCGCCGCGATCTCCTATCTTGTTGCGGGACCCCTTGCACTCGGATTCATCATCGTTTCAGACGCATCGCTAGCCATTACTGTGAGAGGAGGACTGCTCGCTGGCACGGCTGGATTGTTCACCGGAATCGGCCTGATTTCGATGTACGTCGGCCTCTCCGGAGGATCAACAACAATCGTCTCTACGCTCGGTGCAATGTACTTCGTTATCGCAGCCATCATCGGTATGGTCGTCCTCGGAGACGAAGTGACGATAACTAGACTTGTCGGGATCGCGTTCGCAGTTATCGGGGTCGTACTAGTTACCCGATAGATCAGCCAACGTAATAATTAGGCAATGAATAGTACTACCGAAATATTCAGATAGACTACCTCTATTCAATTTCTGTAGGAGAGAGGTTCTATCTTAGCGCTCATTTCGATTAGTTGCCGATAATAGATGAGAACTCTTGGATTGAGGTCTGAAACCTCGTTACTCCAATTCAACGGTACCATTCGAGGTGACCGTCACAGCATATCCTCGATACCTGAACGAAACGCGTCCGCTTCGAGTCGAGCCGTCAGTAGCAGTCGGTTCAAACAACCGATCAAGCGCAGTAGGATCTACGACCTCGTTAAGCGGCGGTTCGAGGGCAGCCGGAGAGACGTCTTCCGCGTCTGCAATCTCTTCAAGGACGCGCAGGCTTGGCTTCGTAAACGCGGACTGAGTGTCGTTCATCGATCAGACGAGGAGCTGGATGTCGGACTCAGCCATGTGTTGCAGCGCGGTAGCTGCGCCGACGCCGGTCGTAACGCCGTCGTAGAAGTCGTCCTCGTCGTAATCCATCAGCTCTATCGTCATCTGACAGGCCTGCAGATCGACGCCGCTCTCGAGGGAGAGATCGATCAACTCCTCGATGGTGGCGGTCCCGTTCTCGTCGATTTTCTTCTGCATCATTTTCGTGGCCATGGTATCCATACCCGGTAGTGCAGCGACGGCGTTCGGCACCGGCATGTTCGGGTTGCCGACGGCGCTCAGCTTGAGGTCCTTCGACTTCTCCTCGTGAAGGATGTCGAGCCCCCAGAACGTGTGGAAGACGACGACGTCCCAGCCGAAGGCGGCCGCCGTGCTCGCGAGGATCAGCGGCGGGTACGCCATGTCGAAGCTGCCCTGCGTGGCGACGATCGTCATTTTCTTCTGATCGTCGCCCTCGTCAAGATCAGCGACAGACTCCTCGAGTTCGTCGACGCGCTCGCGTAGTGCCTGTAACTCGGCGGCATCGATTTCAACATCGACGTCGTCGACGGAGGCCGATTGGTTGTCCGTACTCATTATTCGGTCTTCTTCACGTAGTGGGTGTACAGATCGTCCTCCTCGACTTGGTCAAGGAGTTCGACACCATCGGTACCCTCGGCCCACCCGCGGATATCGCTCATGCTGCCCGAGTCCGTCGCGACGACTTCGAGCACGTCGCCTTCCTCGAGATCGTCAATCGCCTGCTTGGTCTTCACGATGGGCATCGGGCACGACTGTCCTTTCACGTCCAGCGTTTCGGTGGTCTGGTATTCCGAACTCATAGTTTCTTGTGCCCCGTATTGGAGCTATCATACAATATCGTCCCCATCCATAAAAGAGCATCGGTTATTGCGCAATATACAACATTCCGATTTACTCGAATAGCGCCCTAATTCCACTAGTAACGCGTGTATGCGCGTATACTAGCTGTAGTCCTTTTCTATTCCCGAGTGTTGTATTGTGGGTTGTGGGGAATACTATACAAACCCTTAAGTGCCAGCAGCCGATACTGAGTACTGTACAACATGGACGACATGGATCTCCCAATGCCGGACGTCGAAGTCGAATCAGTTACTCCTACCGAATTAAAGGCCAGCATCGACGCAGGCGAGGACGTCACGCTCCTCGACACCCGTATGGAGTCAGACTTCGAAGAGTGGCATATCGACGGTAAGAACGTCGAGACGATCAATATCCCATACTTCGAGTTCCTCGAGGACGAGATCGACGACGACGTTCTTGCACAGATTCCCGACGACCGCGATATAACGGCCCTCTGTGCGAAGGGTGGCTCGAGCGAGTACGTCGCCGCGACGCTGAAAGAGCGCGGCTACGATATCGACCACTTAGAAGAGGGGATGAACGGCTGGGCGCGCATTTACGAGCGTGTCGAGGTCGAGCGCTACGCCGGTGCCGGGACGCTCTATCAGTACCAGCGTCCCTCGAGCGGCTGTCTCGGCTACCTCGTCGTCGACGGCGGCGAGGCGGCCGTGATCGATCCGCTGCGCGCGTTCACTGATCGATACCTCGAGGACGTCGACGAACTCGACGCCGACCTGAAGTACGCGATCGACACGCACATTCACGCCGACCACATCTCGGGCGTCCGCGAACTCGACGAGAAAGGGGTAGAAGGCGTCATCCCCGAAGCGTCGGTCGACCGTGGCGTCACCTACTCCGACAAACTAACCCTAGCCGCAGACGGCGACGAGTTTGAGGTCGGCAATGCGACGATCGAGACGGTCTACACGCCTGGTCACACTTCCGGGATGACGTCGTACCTGATCGACGACTCGCTGCTGGCAACCGGTGACGGCCTGTTCGTCGAGAGCGTCGCTCGCCCCGACTTGGAGGAGGGTGACGAGGGTGCCGAAGACGCTGCTAAACAGCTCTACGAGTCGCTCCAGGAGCGCGTGCTGACTCTGCCCGACGATACGCTGATCGGCGGCGCGCACTTCAGCGACTCCGCTGAGCCCGCCGACGACGGCACTTACACGGCACCGATTAGCCAGCTCACGGAAGAGATGGATGCCCTGACGATGGACGAAGACGAGTTCGTCGAACTGATCCTCTCGGACATGCCGCCTCGTCCGGCCAACTACGAGGACATCATCCCGACGAACCTCGGCCAGCAGGAGGCCGACGACGAGGAGGCATTCGAACTCGAGCTCGGCCCGAACAACTGCGCGGCCAGCCAGGAATCGCTGGCGGGTGACTAATCACCGTGCTCGAGATCGCAATGCTCGCCGAACTCGTCGCCCTGGGTCAGGTAGTGCCCGCCGAGCCGTTTCCCAACGGCATCTCCCGATACGCGATCGGGGGCCTGCTCGTCGGCCTCGGTGCGGTCGTCATCTATCTCGGGACGGGAATCGCCGCGGGCGCGAGTACGTTCCTCGAGTCGACGCTGTCGTACGTCTCGGATCAGTCGCGGTTCAAGCAGTACCGCGCCTCTCGAGACTGGCGCGTCGTCTTCACGCTCGGGATCATCTTGGGAGCGGCGGTCTATGCCGTCGTCTGGCAGGGTAGCACGTGGACGACCGATGTCCAGCCCTGGCGGCTCTTGATCGGTGGCGTCCTCGTCGGGATAGGGACGCGCGTCGGCAAGGGCTGTACGTCGGGCCACGGCGTCTGCGGCGTCGGCTCGGCCTCGAGAACGTCGATCGTCGGCGTGATCACATTCCTGACGGTCGCGATCGTGACTGCGCAGTTCGTACAGGCTATGGGGGTGAGTCCGTAACGTGACCCGGAATCGCCATCCGCTGTTCATGCCGCTGATCCTCGTCGGCGGCCTGATCTTCGGTTTCGGACTGGCCTACAGCCACATGGCCCGACCGGAGGTCGTACTGGACTTCCTCCAGTTCGACGACTTCGGCCTGCCGTTCGTCATGTTCGGCGCGGCGATCGTTTCCGGGATCGCCTTCGCCGTGATGCCCCGGATCCGAGACGGCGCACCGCTGACGGGCGATCGGTACGAACGCCGGCTGAAGCCGTTCGACCGGAACGTCCTGATCGGCGGCGCGATCTTCGGCGTTGGCTGGGGCCTGTCGGGAATCTGTCCTGGTGCGGCTTACGCCAGCCTCGGGATCGGGAACGTCACCATCCTGTGGGCGCTCGTCGGTATGTTCGCCGGCGCGTACCTACAGGGAGTCTGGCGTAGCAAGCGAAGCGCAGCCGAATCGGCCCCGGCAGGTGCCGACTAACACCGCTCGAATTTCGGGACCGAATCCGCAGCTTTCTGTACACCGATGGAACTGACCACAATACTGCTGTTCGCCACCGCCGCCGTCGCAAGCCTGTTTATGGCGTGGGTTATCGGCGCCGGCTCGAGCGGCGCAACGCCATTTGCACCGGCCGTCGGGGCGAACGCGATTTCGACGATGAAGGCGGCGTTTCTCGTCGGTCTCCTCGGCTTCGCCGGCGCAGTGACACAGGGTGCAAGCGTCTCGGAAGCCGTCGGTCGGGGTCTCGTCGAGGGTGTCACGCTCCCGACTGCTGGGGTTATCGTCGTGTTGCTGCTCGGCGCTGGCCTGATGGCGATCGGGATCTACACTGGGTACCCGATCGCGACCGCGTTCACCGTAACCGGGTCGGTCATCGGCGTCGGCTTTGCGCTCGGCGGCGATCCCGCTTGGGGAAAGTACGCCGAAATCGGCGCAGTCTGGGTACTCACGCCGTTCGTGGGCGGCGGCATCGCTTACGGGCTTGCCAGCATCCTTCCCCGGCCCGACGTCCCCGAAGACGTCAGCGTCCCGATTCTCGCCGGCATCGTTGGTATCGTAGTCGCAAATCTCGAGTTCTCGTTTTGCTCGTCAGTCGGGGGAACGCTCGCCGCCGCCGGGGCTACGCTGGTTCCCATCGACGGCGCCGCCGCCACAGTCGCAATCTCGATCAGTAGTGGCGCCGTCGCTGCGGCTGTCGTTCGCTGGGACGTCGGTCGCGATCAGATTGGTGGTCTGCGTCGATTCGTGATCTCACTAGGCGCACTCGTGGCGTTCTCGGCTGGCGCGAGTCAGGTCGGGCTGGCCGTCGGCCCGCTGTTCCCGCTACTCGAGGACCTGCCGACGGTGTCGCCGATCGCGGTCCTGTTCGGCGGCGGTGTCGGAATTCTCGTCGGCTCGTGGACGAGCGCACCGCGGATGATCAAGTCGATCTCACAGGAATACGCGTCGCTGGGGCCGCGCCGATCGATTTCGACGCTCGTCCCCTCGTTTCTCATCGCACAAACGGCGGTGCTACTGGGAGTGCCGGTCTCGTTCAACGAGATCATCGTCAGCGCCATCGTTGGCAGCGGCGCCGCGGTCGCCGGCAGCGCTGGCGTCAGTCCGCGAAAGTTGGGCTACACCGTGGCCGCCTGGCTCGGCTCGTTCGTGCTCGCGTTCGGGCTCGGCTACGGCTCGATGCTGCTTCTAGCACGTTGAAAGCAGATACGTTCGACACCCTTGAGACAACATCCGTTTCTACCAGATCGCAGTTAGAGCAGCGGGTTACGGAAAATCAAGGAGTAAGCTCCTCCCATCAGGGCGGGCTCTCAGACGAATCCCATTGAGCTGCCAGCACTTCCGTCGCCTCAAATTGTCGCCAACTGCCTCCAAGTCGGAACTGTCCCTCCATCGTCATCGCCACCCGACGAGCGATCGGGGTCCCTAGAGCGATAGCGTGGCGGAGATACCGGGATGCAGGCGACGAGAGGTCGGCAACTGACTCCAGATCGAACGTCATACCAGTGGCGTGGTCAATTGCAAGTGACTCTCAATACGACCGGGCCACTCTCATCACGGAACCGGACGACTCCCAATAGCTCACTGATGCCTGCTAATGCGACTCCGATGCGGCGTCCGGTAATCAGGTCACTCATACGGTCTCGTCCGTCATTCAATTACACAACAGATCCCATATTCTGAACTCCGCAACAAGGATACCCTGAACCGTTCGACCGACTCCTCTGCGATGAAGAGGGTACTTCTGAATCCCAATTCTATGTAGTTCAACAGAGCCGCTTATTATTGTCTTCCTTGGACGTGATTCACCGTAGCCTCAGCAAGTCGTGTAAAATCTACTGTATCCGGAATGACGTTGACAGTTCCCCCGTTTTTGCGAACAGCTCGCTCCGTTGGTGGTCCGATTGCACCAACAACTGTCTCTTCTAGCCTGCATCGGAGTGCAGCGACAACATCACGTTCGGTAGCGATCTTGAAGAAGTGGTCAACCGTCTTTGGCGAGGTGAATAGTATCCCGTCCAGCTCACCGTCCACGGCGAGAGAGATAGACTGTCCTGCAGTGCTCGGACACTTCAAGCGATAGAGCTGCGTTTCGTGAACGGCTGCACCAGCATCTTCCAAGCCTTGAATCAAGACATCACTTCCATGTGCGCTTCGTACAATCTCGACAGTATTCCCCTCAACTTCGCCTGCTAATTCCTTGACGAGCCCTTCAGAAGTGAACGTCGAGGGGAGCACATCAACTGAATATCCGTGATTTTGCAACGCGGTCGCAGTCTGACGACCGACAGCACACACCGTTTCCCCGTCTTGATGCCATCCATGTTCCACAGCGAGTTCCACCCCGGTCTTACTGGTGAAGATACAATACTCCGCCTGACGAGGCCGCTGCCCGGTCGGACAGATGGTTAGCATCGGATCTGCGACGGGTGAGACACCCAGTGATTGAAGACACTGGACAGCCTCGTCAATACGAGTATCATCAGGCCGGAGGGCAGCCACCTTCGGCTTCGACATAGTAGCTAGTCAAACACTGACCGCCTTGGGTGTATCGAGAATCACGCGGTCGATTCCGAGTTCTTCAAACCCCTTGTCAAGGTATTCAATCGTATGAACAACGACGACCCTCACAACCAGGTCGTCCCTGGGAGTGACGAGGAACTTCGCACCCCGGATGTTCGCGGCTACGACTTCCGATTTTATCATAGGCTTTAGCCATATTTGACGCTGTATCTAGTACCCAAACGCTAGGAGATTCGATGTGCGTCGGCACGGCCTCCGTCACAGGGCGGCACGAAACATGACGATGGCTCCGACGCCGGTGACCAGCGCAAGCAGGATGTTCTCGGTCTTCCACGCGACGGCGGCGACGACACCGCCAGCGAGCCACTCTGGCGGACCGCCACTGGCCAGTTCCGGACCGAGAACGGCGACGATGATGGCACCGGGCAGCACCTCCAGACTAGCCTCGACTCGGTCGCTAATCTCGACGTGTGTAAGCAACCACAGTCCGCCACCCTTCGTGAGATAGGTGACAACGGACATGGCGGCGATGACAGCGACCACGACCGGGTCGAGTGTGAACATATCAGCCACGGCGAATCACCTCCACGATAGCAGCCGCGCCGCCGCCTGCGATGACATGCCACTGCCCGGACAGTACCTGGGCGGTGACTAGTGCCGTCACCAACGCTACCGCCCACGGGACCACCGTTGACGACCCGTCCCACAGCTCAACCGCGAGCGCGATAAACGTCGCGGCGAGGATAAAGTCCAGTCCGAACATGGCAGGGTCGTCTATCACGCCTCCGACAGCGACGCCCACGACTGACGAAACGACCCAGAACACCCACATCGCTAGTCCACTTCCGAGTAGAAACGCGCCGCGCCGACTCCCAGACGTGAGATCGCGGATCGTTAGCGCCCAGTTCTCATCGGCCATGAAGAACAGACTGAGGTAGGACCGTGTCGCGGACAGGTGTCGAAACCAGGGTCGCAGGGCCGCTCCCATCAACGAATACCGAAGATTTACTGCGAAGACCGCGAGCACGATCGTCGCCGCCGGAATAGGGTCTGACCATAATTCGACGGCAATAATCTGTGACGCACCGGCGAGGACGGTTGCGCTCATCAACGCCGTCTCCGCGACGGTCAGTCCAGCACGATCTGCGAGAACGCCGAATGCGATTCCATAGCCGGCAACGCCGAGCGCGACCGGGACGCAAGTGACAAATCCAGTCCGTATCCCGTCCCAGTTGAACGTCACCTCGTCGGCGGCGTCGTCCGCCAACTCATCCGGTTCGTCCGGGACCAATTCTACTCCCGATTCTTCCGTGTTGGGTTGCTTGTTACTTGTCATCGTGATGATTCGCGTTCTATCGCCAATCTGAGGAGACTACAAAGGCAGATCAGATCGCGATCTCCGGTTTCAAACTAGTTCCCGTTCAGCCAACTAGCTTCCGATTCTAGACTGCCTCGCTGACGTGTGGTCCTGCAAATGTACGACGTAACGTATCGTCTGTCTTTATCCACTCTATCGGCTCTGTTGAATCCTTCAACGTTGACACCGGGAAGAGTGATGCCTCCGTCTAGATTACACGAATCCGATATAAACTTAGCTTCTCAGCAAACCGCATGACGGTGAGAGAATTCCACATAGCCGGAACTTCTCATATTAGTTTAATTCGTTTTAGGGAATGGATATTGATGGGGAAAAGAACGGGACACGGCGAGGCGTGTGGTCAATGCTCGTGTTTATCGACTGGGGCAGTCATGTCTTTAATCCTGAGGATGAGAATGTTGTTCATATCATCTTTCCCGTCGACGCGTCCATCAATGACGAGCTTCGAGAGAGGGGTTGGGCCGACAGTGATCGGGTCGTCCTCATCGACATCACTAATGGTTCCCTGTAGGTGAATCTCCGCGCGACAGAGTTCGGGATGGTGGACGCTCGAGAGGTTAATTTCCTCGACAACGACGTCCTCGACCAGGTCCCCCTCGTGCTCGAAGGTGACAGTGACTGGGTCGTCCAACTGCTGGATATCGAGTGCTTGGTAGGCTGTAGCGGTCGGTTTGTAGCCGCCTTTCGGGCCGGGAACGCCTTCTACCAGTTGGAGCGCTTTGAGACTCTGCATCTGGTTGCGTATTGTTCCCGGGTTCCGGTCAACTTGCTCGGCGATGTCTTCGCCCTTGATGGCGCCCTCGGACTCCTTGTGGAGGTTCGTTAGTGCGCGGAGAATCTTTTTCTGGCTCGGAGTGAGCTCAATGGACGACATGGTAAATTGTTCGTAATTGTATGCCTTAAACCCGGCGGGTGAGTACCTTCGGAAGTACAATTACTGTATGCCAAGCCTCTCGATTTGCTCCTGATACCGGTTACGAATTGTAACTTCGGTGACTTGGGCGACATCGGCTACTTCTTTCTGGGTACGTTTCTCGTTGCAAAGCAAGGCGGCAGCGTAAATAGCGGCAGCAGCGAATCCTGATGGACCTCTCCCAGAGAGTAATGGATCAGCGGTCTCTTCAATAATTTCAATGGCTTTAGCTTCGACTTCCTGCGGGAGGTCCAGTTTTGAGCTAAAGCGAGGCACGTACTGCTTCGGATCGATAGGGAGCAGTTCAAGACCGAGCTCGTTCGAGATGTACCGGTAGGTGCGGCTTATCTCTATTCGTTCGATACGCGAAACCTCTGTGATCTCTTCTAATGAGCGCGGAATACCTTCTTGCCGACAGCCAGCATACAGTGCAGCTGTAGCAACGCCCTCTATTGATCGTCCACGAATGAGATCTTCCTGAAGCGCTCGCCGGTAAATCACACTTGTTACCTCACGAACCGATCGTGGGACACCCAGTGCCGAGGCCATTCGATCAATCTCGCTGAGCGCGAACTGGAGATTCCGCTCACCGGCGTCTTTCGTCCGGATACGGCTCTGCCATTTCCGTAACCGGTTCATCTGCGAACGCTTCTTCGAGGAAATCGAACGGCCGTATGCATCCTTATCTTTCCAGTCGATCTGGGTAGTAAGCCCCTTGTCATGCATTGTCTGGGTAGTTGGGGCTCCGACACGCGACTTCTCCTGTCGTTCTTTGTGAGTAAATGCACGCCACTCTGGTCCCAAATCAACCATTGCTTCCTCAATCACTAGACCGCACTCTTCACAAATTCGCTCACCTTGATCCGAGTGTCGGACTACGTTACTTGATCCACACTCAGAACATGTAGCGATAGTTTCGTCAGATTCAGTTTGCCTCGTTTCATGTTCATCCTCCTTGAGCCGAACAGACCAGACCATTGTTATTTAATAATGGAGATACAGGAGCATAAAGTTTGAATCTCGAGATGGCACACCATTCATTCCTATAATTCAAAACCTAGAATTAGATTGTTACTTCCTTGATAACATACTCAAACGCGTCAGTGGGACCAGCAGTGAGTCCCTATGAAGAACTCCAGCAGGTGATCTGAGACCACGAAGTTATCTCCCGTCTTGCACTGTGTCGGGGTTAAGCCTTTGAGGCAAACATGTACTGGCAACTTTTAGCCGCTGTCCGTAACTAGTTCTCAGAGATCAATTCGGATCCACTATGCTAGTATTCCCTGCCCCGGTTTTTAAACCACAGTGCTACAGAGAAAATAAACAGAATCTACAGGAGGAAGGGGAACGAAGAAACAAATCTATGACCGAAGAGAGACCGGTATATCTATCTCCCAAGAACCGAACGGTTCGCCGCCGGACTCAACAAGCGTTCGGTCGCGACGGGACTGCGACGGAGCCAGCCGAGGCCGACTCCTCCGATCGCGAGTGGCCGGCGTGCTGGGACGCCGCCGCATCGTTGCTTGAGTGGAGCGACCCTTACGAGTGCATCGTCGACACGGAAAATGCGCCGTTCTACCGATGGTTCGTTGGTGGGCGCTTGAACGCCGCAGAAAACTGCATCGATCGCCATCTCGAGGAGCGGAAGAATCAGGTCGCATTGCGGTGGGAAGGGAAGCGTGGCGAGCGTCGAACCTATACGTACTACGATCTCTATCGCGAGGTGTCAGCTGTCGCAGCCGCGCTCCGCGAGCTCGGCGTCGAAGAGGACGATGTCGTCACGATCTACCTGCCGAAACTCCCCGAATTACCGATCACGATGCTCGCCTGTGCTCGTATCGGCGCGCTCCATAACGTCGTTTTCTCGGGGTTCGCCCCCAACGCACTCGCTGAACGGATGCAACGTGTCGACTCACGCGCGCTCGTCACATGCGACGGTAGCTTCCGCGAGGAGACCGTGATCGATCAGAAGCGGAAAGCCGATACGGCACTGGCATCGATCGAGGAATCGCTCCCGACAATCGTCGTCGATCGACTCGGTTCTAGTCACGATACGCACCTCGGTGGGAACCAATACGACTACGACGATCTCGTCGAGGCGTTTGCCGGGGCGAACGTGTCCCCAGTTCCGCGGGAGGCAACCGACCCGCTCTTTCACATCCACACGTCAGGAACGACCGGCGAACCGCGACGGATGACTCACGCAACCGGGGGCTACCTCACAGGTGTCGCGTGGACGGCCCAGACCGTATTCGATCTCGCGCCGGGGACCACGATCTGGTGTACGGCCGATGCCGGATGGATTACCGGTCACTCCTACGTCGTCTACGGGCCACTGCTCTCGGGTGCGACGGTCGTCCTCGCCGAGGGAGGTCTCCGCTACTCGGACCGCCACCGTCCGTGGGAGGTAATCGAACGGAACGGTGTGGAGGTCTTCTATACGACGCCGGGAGTTATCCGGACGTTCATGAAGTGGGGTGAGTCGTTTCCCTCGTCCCACGACCTTTCGTCGTTGCGCCTGCTCGGTAGCGTCGGTGATCCGATCGGTCCGGACACCTGGGAGTGGTACTACACCTACGTCGGCGAGGAACGGTGCCCAATCGTCGACACGTGGTGGCAGACTGAAACTGGATGCGTCCTCATCTCAGTCCGTCCTGGGATCGACGAGTTAAAGCCCGGTTCAGTCGGGCCTCCGTTACCTGGAATCGAAATCCAGATCGTCGACGAAGACGGCCGCGAGCTCCCGCCGGGCGAACCCGGCTATCTGACGATTGACCGTCCCTGGCCGTCGATGCTCGTTCCGCTCGAGGGAGACCGGTATTGGATTCTCGCAGAATACTGGCAGGCGTTTTCGGATCCACGGGCGGATTCCTGGCGGTACTTCACCGGCGACCGTGCCATCGTCGGCGACAACGGGTACGTGACGATCATCGGCCGCGACGACGACGTCATTACGATCGGCAATCGTCGCATCGGAACGGCCGAACTCGAGGCTGCAATAACGACCGTTGACGGCGTTACCGAAGCCGCTGCCGTCGCTGAGCGTACCATCGGTGAGACCGTGCTCTGCGTCTTTGCGACGCTCGAGCAAGGGCAGCAGGATCGGACCGCCATTCGCGACGCGGTTGCGGATGCAGTCGTTGAACACATCGGTGAGTTCGCACGACCCGCGAGCGTCGTATTTACACCCGAACTACCCGAAACCTACTCCGGAAAGACGATGTACAAACTCCTCGAGCGCATTGTCAACGACCGACCGCCCACGGACAGTGACACCCTCAGAAATCCGGAAGTCGTCGGTGAGCTTACGACGATCTGGAATCAGGAGTGAGCAGGACGAGAGTGTTCCTGATTACGCCGTCTCGTCCGCTGGTAACGGGGTATCTTCGCGGTCTCGAGTCTCTGTTGGCTGGTTCGATTCTGGAGGTGCTGGTGAGAGACGTTCATATCGCCTCCTTCGTCTATTCGGGGCCGACGTCTTGCGTTCTATTCAGTACGAGTGTCAGCATCGTCTGCACGGGGTCGAACTTTGAGCGGGCGCATCATATCGTGATCTTCGTGCTCGATCATATGGCAATGCCACATATAACTGCCCGTCTGATCGTTGAATACCCCGTCGTACTCTCCAAAGTGGACAACAACGTGGACGACTTCGGCGGGGTTCACAGTGACCACGTCGTTCCACCCGTGTTCATACGGTGCAGGTTCCTCGAGTGCGTCCAGATTGATCTTGTCTTCGGCCGGATCGTAGTCCCCGATCGGCTGTCGTCCCAGCACCTGGAAATGCACGAGGTGGAGATGCATCGGATGGGACATCGCGCTTCGGTTGGCGAAACTCCAGATCTCGGTATCACCGAGCGCGGGCTCCTCGGTCACCGGGTCGTCAAGTTCGAGGCCATCCGGCTTCTGAGCGGTTCCGAGCAAGTGAAGCTGTCGCCCGTAGTCGTCATTTGCGCCGCCATTGAGCGTGAGATACCGCTCATTGTCGACTGACTCCACGGGTATTTCAGGGACCTGCGTCAAATTGTCTGGCAGTTGATCGGCGTCTCGTGTGTCTCCCGCGTCGCCCACGTCTACAAGCATGATCTCGGGAAGCGGGACGATGTCGTCATCGGACGAACTCATCTTACCGCGGTACTGAGCGGGCGCGTCGTTGTGGAGCAGTAGCGTCTCTCCAGCATACTTGGTGAAGTCGACGACGACATCGGCACGCTGACTCGCGCCGAGCTCGAGGCGGTCGTCGAGCTTGATCGGACTAGAGAGGAGGCCCCCGTCGTTCCCTATCTGGACAAACGGTGGTCCGTCGCCGCCGATCTCATCGGACGACTCATCGTACTGGAGTAGTTTGAGGCTATAAAACCGGCTGTTTGAGCCGTTGAGGAGCCGAAATCGATACGATTTAGGTTTGACGGAGAGTCGAGGCCAGACCTTCCCGTTGACAACCGACGTATCGCCGTAGAACTGCGGAACGATACTCGGGTCGGGGTGCGAATCGTCTCCGCCGCCTTGCTCGTCCGAGACGGCCGTCGGATAGAACAACGATCCGTCCTCCTCGAAACTCCGATCCTGTAGCACAAGCGGAATCTCGTACTCGTCCTCGGGAAGACCGAGACTCCGTTCGTGTTCGCTCCGCAAGAGATAGAATCCCGCCAGCCCGGCATAGACGTTTAATCGCGTAATACCGAGCGAGTGGTCGTGATACCACAGCGTCGCCGGCGGCTGGTCGTTTACGTAGTAGTAGTCTTTCTTCTCGAACTCAGGGCCCGTCCTCTGAAAGTCTCGAGTGAACCACGCCTGCGCGTGACCGTCGCTCTCGGACTCGACGTTTCCACCGTGGAGATGCGTTACGGTCCGTACACCCGGCGTATCGTACGGAATGATGTCGCTGTGAATCGTCGTGTCTTCGGGCAGGAGATGCTCGTCCGGGAGGTCGTTCGTCCAGCGGACATAGATCGGTTCGCCCTGTTCGGCTTCGATCGTTGGGCCTGGGAACTGCCCGTCGTAGCCCCAGACGGTCGTCGCTGGGAGGTCGCGATGTAGCTTCTGCTCGACCTCGCGCATCGCTATCTCGTACCGGGGGTGCCCGTCCTTCGTTCCGGACGGTTTCGCGACACCCGGTCGGGGGACCTCATCGACCCACTTCTCGAGGTCTGGCGACGAGTGGTCAGTTATCGTCGTCGCGTTCTTGGCTTGGGGTGGATTTGTATTCTCAGTCGAACAGCCTGCGAGAGCTGAGATACCCGTGCCACCGGCTGCGATGCAGAGCTCACGGCGCGATATCGCTGGTCGAGGTCCTCCAGCGCGATCATTCATAGGACATGTAACCGTATGGGGCCCCAGTATATGCGGGGTCAGCCGATTCCTACTGAGTTGGAATCCAAAGGGAGTACATCACCGGAAGCAGCCTATTGCAACCGTCCTCGTTCCCGAAACGGGGACAGGATGTGCATCGAACCGGAGTCGATGTGGCCACAGCAACATCATTATGGTTCATCCGGACTAAGTTATCTATACGCACCCCGGTAGCCGCTAGAGACACCTTGATCACCATGACCAAAGTCCCTTCCCAGTTACAGACGTTCGACATCGCGGAAACCGACAACGTAGTGCGAGCGTATCTACAAACTGAGTGTCTGGATCACCCGACGAGAGGACCCTACATAAAATCACGAGTGCTGTACGAGGGTGTCGAAGACGAGATCGACAACCGGTTCTCTCTAGAGTTGTTCGGGTTATTCTGCGAGAGTCGGCCATACTTGGAGAAGTGGTCGAGAGGATATAACGGATCGTATCGCTATCGAATCCTACGAGAGCACCTCCGCTAACCGTACACTGCATACGAATTGCTGATAGAAGCGATAGTAGTACTTAATAATCCGATTAGAGCGAATCTTTATGTCTATTTAACCGGTACGAAGAGGCATGGCCAAACAGACGGCGAAAACCACGAAACGATCACTGGAGGTTATCAATACAATCCAGAAATTAGGCGGTGCGACACTCGAGGAACTGACCGACGAATTGGCGATCTCGAGAAGTGCGGTTCACCTCCATCTCCGAACCCTCCTCGAAGAAGGATATCTCACGAAGGAGGGCGCGGTATATCACATCGGGTTACGATTCCTCAACCACGGCGAGTATGCACGCTCACGCAAGACGGCGTACACACTGGCGAAGCAGACGGTAACAGAACTTTCCGACCGAATCGACGAGGAGGTCGAATTCGTCGTCGAAAACGATAATCGCGGCATTCTCGTCCACGAATCGTTTCATCCAGATAGTCAGTTCCCGTCCAAAGAACGACACATCTCCGATGCCCCAACCTCCGCCGGGATCTACTACTATCTCCACAGCGTCGCCACCGGCAAGGCAATTCTCGCTGAGTTCCCCGACGAGCGCGTCGAGGCGGTACTGGACGACTGGGGACTCCCTCGACAGACGGAACACACCATCACGGATCGGAACGAACTCATCCGGGAACTTGAGCAGATTCGCGATCGAGGCGTCGCGTTCGCCGACGAAGAGTACGTCGACGGTCTCAGAGAAGTCGGGCGACGTGTGACTGGTCCTGACGGGAGTGTTCTCGGTGCAATCGCCATCATCGGTCCGAAGTATCGTTTCACGGATGAACGGTACACCACCGAGTTGCCGGAGATCCTGACAGAACACGTCGACGACCTCGAGGCCGAGATCGAGGAGTCGTACTTGGACGATTACCGCTAAGCGATTTCCTCCCTCGAGAACCGATAGGCGACCACTCGGCGCCGGAACAAGCGAACCGTACCACGATGCGGAAGGGAAGCGGATATTGCTCGATCGTACGAACGGTGAGTTCGGAATATCTGGACTATTATATATAACGTATGCCTCGAGGGCTCCATCGCGGAGGACTAGTCGCTCACTTTCCATCGTGTACCGTGGCGGCGAAAGCCGGAAACTATCCGCATCGAGGAGCCAAATTACAACCATACTAATGTAATACAGGACGGCAGAACTTGGACGAGACGCGGACCGACAGAGATCCTATTATAGCGGATTTTTAAGTTAATCCTTTAGAACTCCTGTCCCATCTGGATTTGATCCTCGGACGGCCGATATCATGAGTAGCGCTTGTTACGACTATTCGAGTTCCAGCGAGATGGGTGCGTGACCAGGTCGAATACGAGCGAACGATCATCGGTATCGAATCGGATTCCGATAACCGGCCGAGCGGATATCACGGAACGAGGACGTTTGACGATAGGATATCGACACCGATACTGCTCGAGAATCGTGAGAAGAGAAGGTGGAGTGAGTCCCGTCAGTGTGAGCGGTAGCACCGGACCAAACGATTTATCTTACCTAGATGGGAACCGTCTCGTATGGATCTCGACGGCATCCTTAGTGGTGACCAGCTCACCGGTCGACAGGCTGCAACTATCTTCTTCCTGTGGCTCACACTGGTGTTTGGGGCGGGCATTGTTCTTCTCATAATAACGAGCAACACTATCGGATAGGAAGTGGACTGATATTCCAGCTGACGAGACGGTGACCCAACACCGGATACATGGGCGTAAACGCCATTGCGAGAGCGTCATAATCGATGGATCAATTCGGTCGATAGTAACGGCCACGGATGACACCGGAATTCGCTGTCCAATCTCGAGCCATTCATATCAGTCGTGGCGCTACGGAACGGTATGGAGGAAAACGACTCTCGCGAGCACGTAGTTCCAGGAAGCGACGATGAACTATCGACAGCAGATGTCCGTGGATACGATTTCCGCGGGGAGTTCGACTTTCACGAGTTGATCGCGTCCTACGAGACGACAGGATTTCAGGCGACACAACTTGCCGAGGCCGTCGATATCGCCGAACGAATGCAGGAGGCGGAGGCGACGATCTACCTCACGTTTACCTCGAACATCATCTCTTCGGGACTGCGTGAAGTAGTCGCGTATCTTGTCCGCGAAGGGTACGTCGACGTGATCATCACCACGTCTGGGTCGCTCACCGAGGACGTCATCAAAACGGCAAAGCCGTTCAAGATGGGCGAGTGGGATGCTGACGAGGCGACGCTTCGCGACCGCGGCATCAACCGTCTCGGGAACATATTCGTGCCGTCCGACCGGTACGTGTGGCTCGAGGAGTACCTCTACGACTTCTTCGACGACTTCTTCGCGGACGAAAAGGTGCGCACGCCGACGGCGTTCGCACGAGAGCTCGGGGAGACGCTCGACGACGAGGATTCGGTCCTGAAACAGGCCGCGGACAACGATGTCCCCGTCTACTGTCCAGCGCTGACGGACGCCGAAGTCGGGAACTTCCTCTATTATTACAGACAAGGATACGATTCGGAGGTCGGGATCGAAATCCTGGACGACTACGATTCGCTCATCGAAGACGGCCTGCTCGCGGAGACGACGGGGTTGATCGCCGTCGGTGGCGGCGTTCCGAAACATCACGCGATCATGACGAATCTGTTCCGGGGCGGTGCGGACTACGTCGTCTACATTTCTACGGGGATGGAAGGAGACGGGTCGCTTTCGGGAGCGCCGCCGAACGAGGCAGTGTCGTGGGGGAAGATCAAAGACGAGCGAACGAACTACACGCAAGTCGAAGCCGAAGCAACCCTCGTGTTCCCGCTGTTAGTCGCGAGTGCGTTCACGGAGCAATAGCCTCGTAGTCGTGCCAGTTCAAATGTCCGTACTCGAGGCGGTGTGACCGTACTACGGCGGAATTTCGAGCCGATCTGGATTGGGAGTCCACCGCGATCGATCGACGGGTATTGTTCAGCGTGGCTGAGATCGGCAGTATACGTAGTTCCGAACCGTACTTCGACCGTTACGGGTTCGGAATCCGGTAAGTATCCAAACTGAAAGGACTTCCGTCTTATTATTCAAAATAGATGTTAGATAGGACTTCGATCTCCGTGGAGACCGTATCGAATTACCGGCCACGCTCGTGGAGTACGGCGTTGCAGTGGCGAGAAACACGACGTATTCGACATCGAGTTTCTTTTTGATATCGCACAGAATCATAGATATTGGCAGATTTCTGCGTCTGTTTGATCCGAACGTGCAGGATTTGGTCGACTCGGACCGAGAACAGCGAACAGCCAGTAGCGTTGCTCGCTGACTAGATCTCGATTTAGCGTGTCCGACGTGATCCGGCCGGGTTCCAGCCGCCGGAGACAGGTCGACTTTCTGCAATCCGTTGCGAACGGTCGATGCGTCCGTTTAATTCGGAACCACCAGATATACAAACAGTTTTTGAAAGTTATGAGTGGGTAGATGGCGGCGGCTATCCGATCGCAACAACCTGCGCGGTGTCGCTTCCCGCTCTATAAATCTCATTGAAGGACGCTACGAGCGTCGGTGACGGAGGTGAATTCCAAACGAACACGGAGAACGTCGGTCTGTGCGTTTCGATACGATCTCCGAGTTCGTACTCGAGAGCTTTCGGATTTGCGGTGTGTCATGTGTTGTGCCGAGCGACCGGCACGATCCCCTAGCCGGCAGGTGCTCCGGTCGATGGTGCCGTCGGCACGATCTTCGATCATTCCCTCTTCAAGCAGCCGGTTTCGGGGTAGTACGTCTCCCCTAACGTAGTACTTCGAAATGGTACGTGCAGGCTACCCTCGAGTAGCCGGCGTATATTATCCAGGGATCGTTCTGAATGACAAATAGATGATCAGTACGATATCGAGACGGTCATCAGTTCGTGGTAATCGGAACCTCGCACCGATACGTAACTCGTTGCCCTCCGCGCCTGACACTGACCGTCGCCTCGGCGAGCGCCTGTTCGCTACGGAGTCACTCACGTCTCCTCGTAGTGGGAGTGAGAGAGCGGCTACTCTTTGACAATCATGACCGGTATTCGCCCTCAATCCACACGTAGTGTCCTCGCGATCGCGTTCCTCGTCGCCTTCGGAACCGCCCTCGTGGTGGGTCCCGTCACGGGTGCTGTCGGTGGAGATACCGGTGACGCCTCGAGTGCAGGGACATCACTGGACACCAACACAGTAGTCGCCCCGCCCGAAACCAACGTCTCCGAACCGGCGTACGAACAACCGGCACCGGAACCGGGTGACCCGTACTACGAAGCGGCCGACTCGGAGGGGAATTGGATCAGTTACTCGAACCCGCGCGACGGCTATCGGAGCCCGTACCTCGGCGACGGATCAGGTAAAATTTGTGTTACGGTACTCAACGAGGCGGGTGATCCAGTCGTCGGAGAGAGTATTCCAAATACGACAGTAACGATTCCGACTGGGGATCGGCTCTCGTGGCACAGCAATGCCGATCCGATGACTGTGGAGTATCCGCTGACCGATAACTACGAGTGGCCGCTCGATGCCGACCAGTTCGGAACGAGTCCGGATCTCCCGCAGGGAGACGGATACATGGACTCCCACTGTATCGAATTCCACGGCCATCCGGAGGGGGCTACCGTCGACTACGGCGAGGTACAGATCGAGGGTGACCACGCGGACGACGTCGAACTCGTCGGCTACGTCGAACAGCCGAACGACGACTGGAACACTGACGTCGATCCGATAGCCACCGCGGAATCGTACGAAGCGGTCGGCGGTAACTGGACCTACCAGAGTGAGAAGCACGAACGATTGCACGGCCAAGTCGTCGTCGTGCTCCAGCTCGATGCAGCGGAGGGGTACGATGGCGGCAACGACAACGACGATACCGAACCGGACACGGAACGAGATGACGAGGACGACAGCGGCGCGAACGAATCGTCCGCCTCAGCAGCCAATGAAAGCGAGCGGAACGACAGCGATGGGACGTCCGGGTTCGGACCGGTCGCCGCGCTCGTTGCCTTATCGGTGCTCGCTTTCGCTGCTAGAGGGCGCTAAGCCCCCTTCCTCAGGGAGCGAACGGAACAACGTGGAGTGAGCGGGGTTCCAACTCGCGTTCGGGTCGGCTACGTGTCGATGCTCGTCGTTCGGTGACGGTCCCGTCCCGTTCGAGGAGGTGGCCTTATACTGCTTCGCTCTCCTAGCACGGGCAATGACTCCCTCTCCTCGTTCGGATAAAAACTCGACGGCAGACGCCGCCATCCGACAGCAGGAACTCGTCGCGGACCTCGGTCGCCGGGCGTTCGAGACGGACGATCCGAACGAATTTATCGACAGCACCGCCGCGGCGGTCGGCGACCTACTCGAGGCCGAGTTCGCGACCGTTCTCGAATCGGCTCCGGGCGACGATCGGTTCCTGATCCGCGGCGGAGACGGGATCGACGACGATCGCATCGGAACGAAGACGACTGCATCCGGTCGCAATACCGCACACAGAACGGCGCTGATGGCGAACGACCCCGTCGCCGTCGACCTCGAAACCAGCGATCGGTTCGACCGGCCGGCGTTTCTCCCCGACCAGACGATCAGCAGCGTCATCTGCGCCAGTATCGGCTCGACGGAGGGGCCGTGGGGCGTCCTCGCTATCTACACGACGACGGACGCGGTCGACGACTCGGACGCGGCGTTCGTCCAGAGCGTCGCGAACGTCCTCGGTTCGGTCGTCGATCGGGAGCGAGCGAACCGGCGCAGAGACGCGGAGGCGTCCCTCAAGGACAAGATCGTCGAAACGAGTCCGATCGGCATCACGATCGTCGATACCGACGGCGAGATCCGCTTCGCAAACGATCGCGCCGAAGAAATCTTCGGTCGTAGTAAAGAGAGGATCGACGAGTTGCGGTTCGACGATCCCGAGTGGGACGAGATCGGTCCCGACGGCCATTCCCTTTCGTCGGCGGAGTTGCCGTTCTCCCGGATCCTCGAGTCGGGCGAGCCGCTCTTCGATCAGGTCCGCGGCATCTTGCGTCCGGACGGTCAGCGGGTGTGGCTCTCGATCAGCGGCGCGCCGCTCTCCGACGGTGACAACGACGAAATCGACGGCGTCGTCTTCGCGATCGAGGACATCTCCGATCGGTTCGAGCGCAGTCGAGAGCTCGAGCGGTACGAAACGGTCGTCGAAACGGCCCACGAGGGCATTTACGTCCTCGACGAGGAGCGTCGGTTCGAACTGGTCAACGATTCGTTCGCCGACCTGACCCCGTTCTCGCGGGCGGAACTGCAGGGGCGACACGCCTCGACGGTGTTCGGCGAGGAGTTCGCCTCCATCGAGGCCGAACAGTGGAGCGACGGAAGCGAGGGGGAACCACCGACGTTCGAGGAAACGATCAACGCCGGTCCGGACGAGACCCGGACGGTCGAGAACCGATTCGTTATTCTGGACGAGGACGGAGACGAAACGCGGATCGGTGTGGTCCGGGACGTAACCGAGCGCAACCGGATGGAGGCGGCGCTTCGGGAGAAGGAACGCCGATTCAGAACGCTCAGCGAACACCTCGAGGAGGTCATCTGGTTGACCGACGCGGACCCCGCGGAGTACGTCTATGCGAACCCAGCCTACGAGGACGTCTTCGGACACGACCGCGAAAACCTGTACGACGACGGGCTCTCGTGGCTCGAACTCGTCCACTCGGCGGATCGGGACCGGGTTCGTGAGGCCTACACCGCACTGCCGGACGCGCGGTTCGACGAGGAGTTTCGGATCGTCAGGCCGGACGACGAGCAGCGGTGGATTCACGCCCGGGCGGTCCCGGTCACCGACGACGACGGGACGGTCCAACACATCGTCGGAATCGACGCCGATGTCACGGCGCGGAAAGAACGCGAGCGGAAACTGGAGAAGTATCGAACGATCATCGAGGCGATCGACGACGGCGTTTACACGGTCGACGACGAGGGCCGATTCACCGTCGTCAATCGGGCGTTCGCCGAACTGACCGGCTACGACCGCGAGGAACTGCTCGGCGCACGCGAGTCGCTCGTCGTCGACGACGAGGTACTCGAACGCGCTCGAGACGTCGCCGACGAGTCGAGCGCGACGAAACTGGAGGCAACGATCCAGACGGCCGACGGCGAGGCGGTCCCCACCGAGACGGCGGTGACGACCCACGTCGCCGAATCCGGGACGTACCGCCGGATCGGCGTCGTCAGGGACGTCACCGAGCGGCTCGCGTATCAACGCAGGCTCGAGGAGAGCGAACGGCGCTACCGGACGCTGGTCGAGAGCTTCCCGAACGGCGTGATCACGATGTTCGACGAGGAACTCCGGTATACCTTCGCGGACGGGCAAATCCTCGACGAGATTGATCTTCCCCCCGACGAACTCGAAGGACAGACGATCCACGACGTCTACTCCGACGAACTCGTCACCGAACTCGAACCGGCGTTCCGGGCCGTCTTCGACGGTGAATCGACCGAAACGGACGTCTCGTTTCGCGATCGCACCTGGAGCGTCCACATCGTTCCCGTCAGGGACGACGACGGCGACGTGTTCGCGGGGATGCTCGTCGCGGTCGACGTCACCGACCGCGACGAGTACAAACGGAAACTCGAGGAGTCGAACGAGCGCTTAGAGCAGTTCGCCTACGTGGCGAGCCACGATCTGCAGGAACCGCTGCGCATGGTCTCGAGTTACTTGCAGCTGCTCGAGAGTCGCTACGGCGACGAGCTGGACCAGGACGGTGAGGAGTTCCTCGAGTTCGCGGTCGACGGCGCCGAACGGATGACGGAGATGATCGACGGGCTGCTCGAGTACTCCCGGGTCGATACGCGAGGGGAGTCGTTTGAGCTGGTCGACCTCGACGAACTGCTCGACGAGGTCCTCGACGACCTGCAGCTCCGGATCGAGGTGACCGGCGCGGAGATTACGGCGGAATCGTTGCCGACCGTTCGCGGCGACGCCAGCCAGTTGCGACGGGTGCTTCAGAATCTCGTCACCAACGCGATCACGTATAGCGGCGACGAGCGGCCCCGAATCGATATCGGGACCGAACGGCGTGGACGGCAGTGCGTTCTCTCGGTTCGAGACGAGGGGATCGGAATCGACCCCGACGATCAGGACCGGATCTTCGAGATCTTCCAGCGCTTGCACACGCACGAGGAACACGAGGGAACCGGGATGGGACTGACCCTCGCTCGACGGATCGTCGAACGGCACGGCGGCCGCATCTGGGTCGAGTCGGAACCCGGTGAGGGATCGACGTTCTCGCTCACGCTTCCGCTCGAGTGAGACGCGAGCAGACCGCTCACCGGACGGGCTTCCACCCGGCGGCCCAAGAGGCGGCCGTCAGTAGACGCGCTCGGTCGCGATCTCGGCGCCCTCGACGAGCGCCTCGAGTTTGGCCCACGCGATTTCGGGGTGGACCATGCCGAGACCCGCCTGCGTACCGAAGCCGCAGTCGGGCGCGGCGACGATCGGCGTCGACTCGTCGACCGCGTCCGCGACGCGCTCAAGGCGGTCGGCGATCGTCTCCGGGTGGTCGATAATGTTCGTCTTGACGTCGACGACGCCGGGCATCAGCGTCCAGCCGTCGGGAAGCGGCTGTTCGGCGAACGCGCGGTACTCGTGCTGGTGGCGGGGGTTGGCCTGTTCGACGCTCAGTCCGGTGATGTCGGCCTCGTAGATCTCCGGCAGGAGGTCGGCCAGGTCCGCGTCGAGGTGGTGGGGGCCCTCGTAGCTCCCCCAGCAGGTGTGCAGGCGGACTTGCTCTGCCGGAACGTTCTCGAGGGCCTCGTTAAGCGCCTCGACGTGGAGGCGCGTCGCGTCCTTGACGTCCTCGAGCGGTTCGTCCGCGTAGGCCGCCGTCTGGCCGATGGTGAGCAGTTCGGGCGCGTCGATCTGGAGGGTCATCCCGGTCTCGGCGATCAGTTCGTACTCCGCCTGCATCGCGTCCGCGACGGCGAAGAGGAACTCCTCGTAGGAGTCGTAGTACTCGTTGACGTGCGTGGTCGCGACGATACTCGGCGACGCCGAGGTCACGAACGTCCCCTCGAAGTCGGCGTCGACGGCCGCGAGCGCGTCACTGAATTCCTCGAGTTCGTCTCCGGCCTCCTCGTGGCCGGTGTACTCGACGGGGCCGTCGACGACGGGCTGCATCGAGAGATCGATGACGTCCGTCTTGAACGTCTCCTCGGCGTACTCGGGGAACTCCTGGAGGTCCGCCCAGAGATCCTGCTCGCGCTTCCCGTCGATACCGCTCAACCGGTCTGCGACGTACCAATTGAACGAGACCCGCGACTGTTCGCCGTTGTTGACGACGTCGAGTCCGACCTCAGCCTGTCGCTCGACGACGTCCCGTGTGGCCTCCGCGACGGTTTCGTTCCACTCGCCCTCGTCGACCGGTTCGTCGTTCTGCCGCGCCTCGAGGAGCTCGAGAAGCGCCGGCGGGCGCGGGAGGCTCCCGATGTGCGTCGTGCGGATTCGGTCGTCGGTGGTTGTCATTGGGTACTCTTGTGAGTAATAGTTCCAGCAGACAATATAACTGGTGGTATTCTCACGATCGACGACGGTCACGACGGATCGATAGCGTCTCCGTCGTTCGAAAACGGCGAAATTCCGTCGGGGTACCGAATCAGTCCGGAACCGTCGTCAGTGATACGCCTTTTCGCCGGCCTCGATCGGGACCTCGAGCCAGTTTTCCGTCGGCGGGAGCGGGCACTCGTACCGGTCCGAGTAGGCGCACGTCGGATTGTACGCCTCGTTGAAGTCGAGGATCCAGTTTCCGTCGTCCGTCCGGTGGGCGTCGTCCTCGAGGTCGAGGTACCGACCGGCGCCGTAGGTCTCGTCGCCGCTGGTCGCGTCCCGGAACGGGACCCAGAGCCGTTCGTCGTCGGGGTCCGCCTTGTAGGCCTGCAGCGCGACGTCCTCACCGTCGACGGTGAAGCGGAACTTTCCCCACCGAAGGTACTCTCGCTCGCCGTCGGTACTCGTTCCGACGGTGACCCGTTCGGGATCGTCGCACTCGTGCAGCGGTAGTTCGAACCGGTACTCCTCGCCGATCTGGTAGTACTCGAGGCCGTCGAACGACTCGCGCTCGTCCGGCGGAATCGGCGAGTGCGGATCGCCGCCGAAGTACCGGTCTTTCTCCTCGCGTTGCGTTTCGATCGCGTGCCGCCAATCGGTGGTCATGGCTGAATGTCAGTGTGTCGCGGTCGCGTCGCCGGTCCTCATATCGGAGTCGGACCGGATACGCTGTTCAGACGGTCAGTATCGACTGCCGTGGTCTCGGTAGGTACGTCCTTACGCGTGTTGCTCGATCAGGCCCTGTAGCGTCCCGCGGTCCTGAGCACCGACCATGCGTTCGACCGGCTGGCCGTCGGCGTAGAGTACCAACGTAGGGACCCCACGGGCGCCCAGTTGCTGGGCGATTCGCTGGTGTCGGTCGACGTCGACCTTCGCGACCGCAGCGTCGGTCTCCGCGGCGAGCGCTTCGATCGTCGGCTCCATCATCTGACAGGGGCCACACCAGTCGGCGTAGCAGTCCACGAGGACCACGTCGTGTTCCGCGACGACCTCGTCAAGGTGATCCTGACCTGTGATCGCGATCGGGTCGTCCGGCGCGTCGCCCGTCTCGTCCGCGTCGGCCGCGTCGAGGCTCCCACCGTTCTCGAGGCGTTCCTGCAACTCTCGCTTCTTCCGTTCGCGGATCCGTTGTCGTTCGTCGTCGATGGACTCGCTCATCGGTCGACGGTACGGTCTCCACGATTATAATGATTTTGTGTACCATGAGCAATATTGTGTCGGCGGAACGGTCGGAGGTCTCCCCGGCGTGGCGACGTGACTGACCGATCGCTGCTCGAACTGTCGTACCGATGGCCTCCGGACTGTCGGAGATACAATTCCTTCTAACACGGCTGTTAGTTGGGGAAAGGTGCCCTGTTCTATCGCTCGGTGAGGATCCATTACGAGTCGATTTGGAGTCCGATACACCTCCCGAGAGCGATCGTCGCCTATAACTCTATCGCCGATTCCTGAATCAGCTAGATTCCCGATAGTGCCATTACTATACAATACTATTCTTCGAGTGTGATCGAACGATGACGGACCCACACGAAACGATCGGACGGTATGCGAGCCGAACGACGGCCTTTGCCGCCGTCCTCCTCGTCGCCGCGACCGCGACGGCGTCCGCGCAGCCCCACGGCAGCGGTGCCGGCGGAGGGATGGGCAGTTGGGGAGTCTTCGGCGGCTGGATGTTCCTCTGGCCGATCGTCCTGCTCGGTCTGCTGGCCCTATTGATCGTCTGGGCCGGTAGTCGGCACAGAGGTGACCGAATCGACCGCACCGACCGACCCGACCGAGCGCTCGAGGAACTCCGCGAGCGCTACGCCCGCGGTGAGTTCTCGGACGAGGAGTTCGAACGACGACGACGCAACCTGCAATCGTAGACCAATGACTGATACAGACGATCCGGACGTGACGATCGACTCGAAGGACGCATCGTGTCCCGGCCCGCTGATGGACCTCATCGGGAAGGTGAAGACCCTCGACGCCGGTACCGTGGTCGAACTCCAGACCACCGAACGGAACTCGACGACCGACGTTCCGGAGTGGCTCGAGGAAGCCGGCCACGACCTAGTCGAGATCGAGGAGCGCGACGACTACTGGAGTATCTACCTGGAGGTCAACTGAGATGCATCGAATCGCCATCGTCGGCGGCGGGACGGGCGGAACGGTCCTCGCGAACCGACTCGCGAGCGAATTACAGACGGAGATCGCGGACGGCAACGTCGAGGTCCGGCTGATCACGGCCGACCCGAACCACGTCTACAAGCCGACGTTCCTGTACGTACCCTTCGGGAAGAAGACGGTCGACGACGCGAAACGACCGATCGAGGAACTGGTCGACCGCCGCGTCACTCTGACGATCGACGAGGTCACCGACGTCGATACGGACCAGAACCGGCTCTCGCTGGCCGACCGGACGACCTCGCTGCGCTACGACCAGCTCGTGCTTGCGACCGGTGCGAACCTCGAGCCCGAAGCCGTCCCCGGGCTCGCCGAGGGCGCCCACCACTTCTACGGCCCCGACGGCGCCGAGCGGCTCCGGGACGAACTGGCCGACTTCACCGAGGGTCACCTCGTCCTGAGCGTCGTCGGCGTCCCGCACATGTGCCCGGCGGCGCCCGTCGAGTTCCCGCTGATGGTCGACGACTGGCTCCGCGAACGGGGTCGTCGCGAGGACGTCGAGATCTCCTACACGTACCCAATTAACCGCGCCCACGGCCTCGAGTCGGTCGCCGACTGGGCGACCGACCTGTTCGAGGAGCGCGACATCACCCTCGAGACGTTCTTCAACGTCGACGAGGTCGATCCAGACGCGGAAGTCGTCGAAACCGTCGAAGGGACGGAACTCGAGTACGACCTGCTCGTGGCCATCCCGCCCCACCGGGGCAGCGACCTCGTGATCGACGCGGGGCTGGGCGAGGACGGCTGGGTCGACGTCGACAGACACACGCTCGAGGCGACGGCAGCCGAGGACGTCTACGCGATCGGTGACGTCGCGGACGTCCCGACGAGCAAGGCCGGCAGCGTCGCTCACTACGAGGCCGGCGTCGTCGCCGATCGGATCGCCAGCCGCGCCCGCGGGCAGACGCCGACGGCGATCTACGACGGAAAGACGGTCTGCTTCCTCGAGGCCGGCATGGACGAGGCCACGTTCATCGAGTTCACTTACGGCGAGGAGCCCTACGTCCGCGAACCGTCGAAACCGCTCCACTGGACGAAGCTTGGCTACAACGAGTCCTACTGGCTCACCGCACGGGGGTTGCTATAGATGTCCGAATCCGAACCAGCGTCGGGACCGGGCGAGGACGCGGCGACGCTCGAGGACCTCGTCGCCGACAATCCCGACGAGGTCGCTCGATTCCTCGAGCGGGTCGGCGTCGTCAACGATCTGCTCGATACGGCGGACCTGGCGACCGCCTCGATGGACGACCGGATGGTCGAGGGACTCGCCGGAACGGCGACGAATCTCGGTGCTGCGGCCGACGGGCTGGCGACCGAGGAGGTCGCGCAGCTCGGGGAGGCGACCGGCGAGAACGCCGACGAGTTGGCCAACGTGATCGAGACCCTCGCTCACCTGCAGCGGTCGGGGACGCTCGACGACCTATTGGCGATGACGGACCTGCTCGCGCTCGCATCGAACGCGATGGACGACGGGATGGTGACCGACCTCGCGGCGGCCGGGACGCGTCTCGGCGAAGTCGCCGACACCGCAGCGGACGACGACGTAGCCCGGACGCTCGAGTCGCTGCTCGAGGCCGTTGGCGAAGCCGGGTCCGAGCCAACCGAGCCGGTCGGTGCGCTCGGCGCCGCGAAAGCGCTGCGTGATCCGGACGTCAAGGCGGGAATGGGCTTTCTGCTCTCGCTCGCGAAAGCTCTAGGGCGAACGACCCGGCGATAGCTCGGCGGGAAGCGACGATGTGTCGGTTCCCATCGACGCCGCGACGGATTTCGAACCGGAAACGGATCGGGAGCGGTCAGACGATCAGATACAGTCCGACGGGGACCAATACCGCACTCAAAACCAGTTCCAGGTGGTCCGGATCGACACGATGGGCGAGCACCCATCCCCCGATAGCGCCGACGACGGTCGGTACCGTCGTAACCGTCGCAAAGAAGGGGGAAACGGCGTCCTGCAGAAAATAGCCACCGGCTGCAAACCCCGAAATAAAGATTGCCTGTACTTGTGCGACGCCAAGCGCCAGTAGCATCGGCACCCCGAGCGTCACCAGCGCTGGCACTGCGATTATCGGACCGCCGATACCTACGAGCCCGGAGGAGAGCCCGAGAAGCAATCCCACGGCACCGAACCCGAGCCGCCCACCCGTCGAGCGTGCATCGAGGGTAACTATCGACGGGAGCCCGCGAATTTGACCGTACAGGAGGGCACTTCCTATCACGACGGTGAGTAGACCGAGAAGAACGCTGAACAATCGACGGGAAATGAACGGGTTCAGATACGATCCGGTTACGGATCCGAGAATACTCGCGCCGCTGAGTATCGCCGCTAAAACCCGGCCGTCGGTACCGAGCAGTTCGCCCGACCGCGTGAACCCAACTGTGCCGACGATTCCGACGGCGATGAAGACGATGTGAGCGGTTCCCGCTACTTCCGTAGACGTCAGCGACGTAAACACGTAGAGTGAAATCGTGACGAATATCCCGCCCGCACCGGTCGTCGTGCACCCGATCCCAGCCACGAGAGAAATTACGATGAGCACAACCAGAAGTTCGGCTTGGATCGGAATCATACCCTTCACAATTCGATTTCGCTTTCTCTGCTGTGGAGTCTATCTCGGTACGGCCGTTCGAGAAGGACGAAGCGAGGACCGCTCGAGGATCATCCTTTGGAATTACACCGCGTAATCCGATGAATCTTGGGAGCGTGAATGACCGGCGATGCCTAGCGATGCCCGTCAATGTGTTTAACATCCGCCTCCATGCAACCGATGCACTCTGGATATTAGGCCGTCCGATCCGGTGGGACGAGCATGACGTTTCCGTCAGCCTGCGCGACAATATCTTCAGAGACGCTACCGAGCAATAGGCGGCGCAGCCTGCTGTGACCGCGCGAACCGACCAGAATCGTCGTCGGTTCGTACGCCGCTTCCGCGGCGAGGATCTCGTCCGCCGGATCGCCGCTGCGGACCTCGGTTCGCGTCTCGATACCCCAGTCCTCGAGTTGTGCGGTCAGGTCCGCGAGTCGTGCCTCGGGATCACTGTCGTCCGGAAGCGACGGATCCTTCGGCGTCTCGACGTGGACCAGCGTCGCCTCCTGCGTGGCGTGCCGGAGGTACGAGAATGTCTCGAAAGCCCGCTCGGTGTTCTCCGAGAAGTCCGTCGCGTACAGCATCCGCTGGAACAGGTACTCGCGAACGACGGCCGGATCGTCCGCCTCGCGCTCGATCCGGTTGACGAGCAGCGGCACGACCGTCGTCCGCGCGAGGTTACGCGCGGTCGAGCCGATGATACGGTTCTCGAGCGGGCTCTTCCCGCGCGAACCGACCACCGTCAGGCTCGCCCCGACCGCCTCCGCGACCCCATTGATTCGCCGGTGGGGCGTGCCGCGGACGACGTGGGCCTCGACATCGAAGCCGGCCTCCTCGATGACACGGCGGTAGCGTGACAACGCCTGCTCGCGCCGTTCCTCGAAGTCCATTCCGGGCATGCCCGCATGGACGTTCGACGGGATCACGGTCACGAGGTGAATCTCTTCGACGCCGATTCGTCCAAGACATTCGAGGCAGGTCTCGCTCTCGATCGTCGCCTCGCTGGCGGCGGAGAGGTCGGTCGCACAGATCGCTTTCATACCTCTCGTAGGTGTCGCTAGCATAATATTGTTTGGGTGAAGCAATACCATTGCGATGTGCTCGCCGTAGATAAACTGTCCGACCAATTCGGTGCTCGAACCGACAACCTATCACATAAGATAGTGTTTCAGTTGGGTCGCGCGCCACTCCTGTCGGCCGCGCCACAGCGGCGTCGAGTGGAAACCGATCGACCCCTCGTATCTCCATAACTTACTAAAATATTCTCGTTGGATAGCGGTGGGATAGATTGCAGTAATATTGTGCGCCAGTCCCAAAAGCGTTATACCCATCCTCCGGGTAATCGATACTGAGCAGAAACCCATGATCCGCACACAACCGAATGTCGGAGGTCGATACCGATGATCGACCTTGCAGCGTATTCGTCAGCAGTACAGGCCGCCGCGCTCGTCGGCGCCGTCCTCCTCGAGGCGATCGTCCTCTACGTGGGATACGGCGCGCTCGAGCGGGTCGCAACGCCAGTGGTCAAATGGATCAAGCACGCATAGATGGAACTCTTTGGAATCGCACTGACGATGCTCGCACTGTTCGTGAGCTTCGGCTTCATGGTCGGCATCCTGTTCGGATTCTTCGGCATGGGCGGATCGTTTCTCGTCACGCCCGCATTGCTCGTAATGGGGTACGACACCAGCGTCGCCGTCGGGAGTGGGATGGCCTTCGTCTTTGGGACGGCTATGATCGCGACGCTCAAACACCGCGATCTCGGACAGGTCGACTACAAACTCGGCGGATTGATGATCGTCGGGACGACGAGCGGCATCGAGGTGGGTAGTCGAGTAGTGTACTACCTCGAGGAACTGGGACTCGCCAGCGGTGCTATCGGTGCCACGTATGTCGTCCTGTTGGGTGCGGTTGGTCTGTTCGTCACCCGAAACGCGCTCGCAAACGACGGCGAAGACGATTCGAGTGGCGGCCACCACGAGTCCGACGAGGAGTTCGACCCGGACGCGATTCCACCCCTCGCGAAGCGGATTCAGTCCTACCGCATCCCACCGATGATGACGGTCGCCGGCGGGATCCAGGTCTCGCTCTGGTTGATACTGGCCGTCGCGTTCGCCACGGGCCTGCTGTCGGGCTTCCTGGGTGTCGGTGGTGGGTTCATCAAGATGCCCGCAATGGTCTACCTCATCGGCGTCCCGGTTCCCGTCGCGGTCGGGACTGACCTCTTCGAGATCGTCTTCTCTGGCGGATTTGGCGCGTTCACCTACGGGCTCAAGGGTGGCGTCGACCTCTCAATCGTCGCGCCGCTACTTGCAGGGAGCGCGCTCGGCGCCCGAATCGGCTCGGCCGCGACCGGCATCGTCGACGAAGACGACATCAAGATCTACTTCGGACTGATGCTCCTCGGCGGCTCGGTTGCGGTCGCCTTTCGGCAGGCCGCCGACCCCCTTGGAATCCCCATGCTTGAGACGGTCGCCTTCGCGCTGATCATGCTCTCTGCGTTGCTGGTCAGTGGCGCCGTGATCTACAGCACGATCACGACGATGCGAAAGCAGTCAAACGCGGCCGCAGCGTCCGCAGACTGAGACGAACTCCTATCGTCATTCCTTGAGCCGCGCAATTCCGGCTCATCGAGATTGCACAATATCCACACAACCCTTATACCGGTGCGGCCCCTACCGTGAGATAGTAAAATGGCTAACTCAATGGCAGAGCAACTACAGCAGGATATGGAGTGTGAAGGGCTGCTAGAGTGCATCCACGGTCTCAAACAACTCGATAAGGACTGTTTCCGGGTAATGGTTGAAAGCGAAGAAGCGCTAACGATCGACGAAGTTGCCGAACAGGTCGACCGGGAGCGGTCGACCGCATACCGATCGATCCAGCGGTTGCTCAAGAGCGGTTTTATCCAGAAAGAGCAGATCAACTACGATCAGGGTGGCTACTACCACGTCTACTACCCCACAGACCCGACCCAGATCGCGAACGATATGCAGCGAAAGCTGAACGACTGGTACGCGAAAATGGGACAACTCATCCAGGAATTCGAGGACAAGTACGAACACGCCGAGGCCGACACCGAGATCCCCGCCCAGTAAACGGAATCGAACGGCAACGCTTTCAGTTCAATACGATGTTTATTGCCCCTGTCGTATTCTGATTTCTCGACCAGCGGCCTTGTTGAAACCCTCAGTCGGTGATGGGTTACAGAACCTGTGCTGAATACAGAGCGTGAGTTCAGCACGGAATGTGCACTTGTTCAAGGATGAATCGGCTGAAACAGCCGTTGGTATGTCTGCGTATTTACTACTTCACACCATTCAGGAAATCCATGCACAGCGAGTGCTTATTCTTGTAGGTTCGAGACTGCGCCATCCCACTTGATTTCATAGAGACGCTCAACAGTTCGCAAGGCTCTATCAGCGTTGGCAGTCCAATCATCTACTGATGAAACCGCTAAGCGAGTTGCTCGGTTATGGACTAACTCATTTCGGGCTTTTCTGACCTGATTCATATCTCCCTTGAGTCCGTCATCAATTGCTCCAGCTTTCGATAGCAGTTCTTGGCGCCGCTTCTGGCTCAGGTTTCTCTCAAATAACTAATCGGAAAAATTCTCTGAAGCATGGTCTGCTTTCAGGAGTTTGAGCTTAAGAATGTCAACAGATAGGTTTTCTATCACAGCATGAGATACAGTGAAGAATTCGAGTAACAGGACTCTCTCCTGTTGGGTAAGATAGGTCAATGATTCTCCGCCCTCGTCCCTCTCTTTCGCTTTTTCTAATTTTGGTATCAAAGTATCGTGGATTGTCTCCAGTTCCTCTTTCGGACCTTTGAGCGTATTCACTTTCTGAGGCACTAATTCATTCCTCTCGATCTTAAAATGCTCAATTGGTCTTAACACATCATCAAGATTGTCAGAAGGATATTTTCCTTCGTCAGGATCGCCATCATCCATACGAACTTAATCTTGTCTCCTTGTACTAAAGTGAAAGTGTCGATGACAATAACGTCATTTAACCTATCAAATTCATTCCTATCCAACAGGGGGTAGTGAAAACCTCGTTATCTATATCGAAGGCTTCACTGCCAATGTCCTTGAGTTACCTCCGTGCGGGACCTGCGCCCTCTATTCAGCACGCACCATCTGTCATCGGCTAAGGGTTTCAACAGAGCCCGATCAGCGGAAATCCAGCACCGGATTCCCAACAAGATGCTAAGGCTACTACCGATTTTGGTCCGTGCCGACGTCAAACCGTCTAAATTTGGTCCGACCAAGCGTGAGATCCGCCGCCCACGATGTTTTAGGTTACCCAAAATAAATTTCCTATTTTGAAAATTTACTTTGCTGTCGCTATCATACGTGGTGTATGGCAGTGACAGAAAATCTCACCATCGTATTCGTCGCGGGCCTCGTCACCGCCCTCGCAACGGGACTGGGGGCAGTCCCGTTCTTCTTCGTTGACGACTTTAGCGATCGATGGAACGTTGGTCTGTGGGTCGTCGCATCAGGGATCATGGTGACGGTATCCGTATTCGGACTCGCCGACGAAGGGCTCGCGTACGCCTCGAGCGGATTTCCGACGCTACTGTTCGGTGGAGTACTCGCGGGTGTCGTGCTGGTCGAAGTTTCCGATCGAGTCCTCGGTAGTGTCGATCTCAGTATGACGAATCACCACTCCGGAGACGAGCACCACGGAGACGAGTACGACGGAGAGGCGTCCGACCCTGCAGAAGTACGGGCGAATGGCATCAGTCACGGACACAGTTCCAATGACCCACCGCTCGAGGCCACAGTATTCGTCGAGGGCGACCTGAAGAAACTCGTGCTCATTCTCGGCATCCTCACGGTCCACAGCTTTCCCGAGGGCGTCGCAGTCGGCGTCTCGTTCGCCGAATTAGGACTGGAAGGAGGTCTCTCGATACTCGGGGTTTCGATCCCGCTGCTCGCAGTATTTATGACGATCGCCATTTCGATCCACAATATTCCGGAGGGGACCGCCATTGCCATCCCGATGCGGTCGATGGGGCTGTCTAACTGGCGGATGGTCGGCGCAGCGATCTTCTCGAGTCTCCCCCAGCCCATCGGCGCGGTGATCGCGTTCGTGTTCGTCTCGTGGGCCGAGACGTTCCTGCCCTTTGGCTTCGGATTCGCTGCTGGCGCGATGGTCTACCTTGTCGCGACGGAGTTCATCCCTGAAGCGCTAGAAACCGGAGCGGATCTTCCGAACCGCGGTCACCGCGAACTCCTCGTCGGATTCGGAGCCGGCGTCGTGGCGATGCTGCCCATCCTACTCGTGTGAGCTGTATCGCATGTACTGCGTTCTGCAGCGACGATACGCTCACTCAAGGAGCCGAAAGTCATCGCTCCCGCACGAACAAGTATCTCGTCCAATCGGATGAATCTGCCCGTCCTCAAGGATCCGTACTGCGTACGCTGCTCCGCAGTGTTCACAGATAGCCAATCCTCTGTTTTCTTCAGTCAGTTCCCTCACCCCAGGCATACCCATCAGTAACTGCATGTTTAAATCCTATATTGCTAATTTCGAAATTCAAATCTCGGCTATATTCTGAATTGAGGTCATTTTTGACTCGCATGAAAACACTACCGTTTGGCGTGATGAGGATATTATCTACAAATCAAATCTGGCGGATGCAAGGAGGTAAACGGGAAGGTGGGGACGTGTTTAATGACCTCAACCGTGGTCGATCAGTGCATGGATCAAAGCACTGCGGAGTTCGACTTTCTCGTAATCGGCTCAGGATCTGGACTCGACGTAGCGAGCGCCGCCGCAAGTCGCGGCCAGTCCGTTGCAGTCGTTGAGAAGGGGCCACTCGGCGGCACGTGTCTCAACCGTGGCTGTATTCCGTCGAAAAAACTGCTGTACCACGCCGAGGTGATGGAGACCGTCGAACGCGCCGACGAATTCGGCATTAACGCTGACGTGACCGATGTCGACTTCGCCGACATCGTTCGTGAGGTGAACGAGGACGTCTCGAGCAGTGCCGAGTCGATTCACCATGGGTTGCGAACTTCGAGTCAGCACACGCTACTCGAGGGCGAAGGCCGGTTCATAGACGACCGGACGATCGAAATCGTCGACGGACTCGACGCCGGAAAGCGCGCGCGAGCCGATACGGTCCTCGTGGCAGCGGGAACACGGCCGTTGATCCCCCCAATCGACGGAATTGAGGACGTCGACTACATCACCAGCCGAGAGGCGCTCCAGTTGGAGACGCCACCCGATCACCTCGTCATCGTCGGCGGCGGCTACATCGCGGCCGAACTCGCACACTTCTTCGGGACGTTCGGCAGCGACGTGTCGATCGTGGGCCGTCGCCCGCAACTCCTTCCAACGGCCGACGAGGACGTCGCGGCCGCATTCACCGAGCGCTACGCCGATCGGTTCGATGTCTACACGGGGTACGAGGCCGTTGCGGCCTCGCAAGGAGACGACGAGGTGACTATCGAAGCTCGAGCGTATCCGCCGGCATGGGACGATGCGGACGGACGCAACGACGTGGCCGTGACCGGCGACACGATACTCGTCGCGGCAGGCCGACGACCGAATTCCGACCGCCTGAACCTCGAGGCGACCGGCGTCGAGACCGACGAGCGCGGATTCATCGAGACCGACGCGTATCTGCGCACGACGGCCGACGGGATCTGGGCGCTGGGCGACATTGTCGGCGAGCACCTGCTGAAACACAACGCGAACCACGAGGCTCGAACCGTCGTTCGGAACCTATTCGGTGACGAACTCGAGGCGGTCGACTACACCGCGATGCCGTTCGCCGTCTTCGGCTCGCCGGAGGTTGCGGGCGTCGGGGCACGCGAACAAGACCTCCGCGACGCCGACAACGAGTACGCTACCGCGACTCACCGATACGAGGACACGGCCCGTGGCAAGGCGATGAAGACGGAAGGGTTCGTCAAGGTCCTCGTCGAGCCGAACGGCAAAATTCTGGGCTGTCACATCGTTGGCCCCGAGGCGTCGAACCTGATCGAGGAGGTCGTCGTCGCGATGAAAGCAGGGACGGGAACCGTCTGGGACATCCGCGAATCAGTGCATATCCATCCCGCGCTGTCGGAAGTAGTCGATCGGGCATTCTCCGGACGGTTCACTCGACGCGGCGCGGGCGCACACGAGCACGACCACGACCATCACCACGGGCACGAATGAGGAATGCAGCCGTCCGGCGGCGCGATCGGAGTGAGCAAGCGGCGGACCGAGGTCAGCGGATGTGGCTCTGGACGGGCGCGTTACTCGGCTGCGTGCGCCTCGAGCGCGTCCACGAGCGATTCGGCGGGCTGAAAACCATCATCGAAACGAGCGACTTCCTTGCCGTCTCGCAAGACGACGAGCGTCGGCACACTCTGAACGCCGAACTCGGCGGCAAGATCAGGAACGAGGCCGGCGTTCACCGTCGCCACGGCGCCTGGCGCGCTACGTGCGACAGTCCCGAGCACCGGCTCCATCGACGCACAGATGCCGCAACCGGACGTGACGAACTCGAGGAGGACGAGGTCGTGGTCCTCGAGTAGACTCTCGTACTCGGCGGCGTCATTCAAGGCTATGGGTTTTCGCAGTAACTGGCCGTCGGTTGGCTCCGAAGCGGTCGGTTCGGTCATCGTCATCAATACGGTTCGAGCGCATATGAGTGTTTTGCGTAGAAAACACAATACTATCTAATCACGTCGATCGACAATGACGGTGACGGGATACTGGGCACTCTCACAGAGGTATACCACGGTTTTGGGTTACGCCTGCACTGACCGATGAAGGCCGTCAACTGTACCGTGACTTTGACTAGTAATGCCGGTGACGAACCGCCGATAACCACGATCGAAGGGAAAAACGATACGAAAACAGCACTCACGGATCTCCGGATGATTCCGGACACTATTACTGCTATCTGTGACGCTCCGATGTTGTGATCTATGCCATATTATCCGCGATACACACCCTGAATCGTAATAATTCGTGTTTACCGCTGTCCCAAGACAGGAGGATTTTCGCCGACTTACATAAGGGAATACATCCGCCCTGTCAATGAAATTGAAACGGCGACGTCACGTCGTCTCCCTCCGCTTTCGAGCCAGTATGAGTGCCTCAGAATCCACAGTCGACATCGAACAGTTCGTCACGAATCTCTTTGCGTTCCGCTACCGCGAGATGACGATGGTCGTCGCGACGCTGGCCGTCCTCGTCGCCTCGATGGCGTTCTTCCCCGGGTTCGAGAACGTCGGGGACGGTATTCAGTCCGATCTCTCAGGCGGATTGCTCGCCGGGATCATCCTGGTCGCGATCGTCGCCGGCGCTGTCAAAGGGATGACCGGTTTCGGCTACTCGCTCATCATGACACCGATCGTCGCGTCCGTGATCGATCCGACGGTCGCCGTCGTCGTCCTAGCGATTCCGCCGTGGATGCTCAACATGTTCCAGATCGCCGAAACCGGAACGGGACGGGCGTTCGTTCGCGAGGAGTGGGCGCTCCTGTTGCTCGCCGTCGTTGGAACGGTCATCGGTGTCGCGGCGCTGGCGACGTTCAGCGCCGGCCCTGTCGTCGCGTTCGTGATCGGTCTCATTCTCCTCGGCTACGTCGCCTTCCAAGTCGCACAGAACTTCGTCACGGTTGAGGAAGCACACCATCCGTTTGCTCTCGGCACCGCCGGATTCTTCCAAGGTTTCTTGCTTGCGTTCGCGAATCTTGGGCCACTGCTCCCGGCGTACTTCCACACCTTCGAACGGGACACTGAGCGATACATCGGCGGCCTGTCGATGGTACTCGGGACGATCTTCACGGTTCGGATCGTCCAGATGGCGCTGTTCACTGATCTCCTGACGACCTACCGACTCTGGCTCGGCTCGGTGATCGCCGTCGTCACCATCGTCGGTCTGCTGCTCGGGACGTACCTCCGGCGCCTCGAGTTCGACGAGCGGACGTTCAACCGGTTCGTCGTCGGACTCCTGTTCGTCATCTCGCTCAATATCTTCCGGAACACCGTTCCGGCGCTGTTCCTCTAGAACGCCGATCGATGCCGAATTCCCGTCCGCGTTGGTACCGGTTTCAGCTACGACGTCGCTACCGCCTCGAAGTCGTCGACCAACTTCGACGTTGCAATCGTTGCCCCGTCTGGATATGCGCGTTCGACAAGTCCGCGCTCGTTGACGAGAAAAATGTAGGCAAAGTGCGGGAACATGTACTCGAGGTCGTCGTACTTCTCGGCGTCTCGCTTCTCGAGCGGGAGTCCGTACTGGTCGGCGACGATCGATTTTGCGTCTTCATAGCGTTCGGGCCGCAGGAAGTGCCAGTTTCCTGCCTCGAGGTCGACTCCCTGCTGATCGGCGTACGTTCGCAATACGTCCGCGGTATCGCGTTCGGGGTCAAACGTCATCGCGAGGAACGCAGCACTGTCACTGTATCCTTCCTCGGCCGCAACTTCCTGCGCACGTCGTAGCCGGAGTATCAGCGCAGGACAGACGCCGTCGGGACAGGACGTGTAGAAGAACGTCACCAGCATCGCTCGCTCACCCTCGTACTGATCGGTCGAAACGGTCTCACCGGTCAGGGGAGCCGGGACGCTCGCGGTTGGAAATTCGTCACCGTAGCTTGGATGCGTTGCCTCGCTCAAGTCGCGTTCCGGCGGCTCAAGGATCATGTCGCCGTCGCCCGCGATGGAGAGAGTGTCCAAACAGCCCGCAGTGGCGGCAACGCTCGAGGCAGCAATCGACCGGAGATACAACCGTCGGTTCATAGATCAGTCTTTTGGCGCCACGTCTAAATCCGAAGCGGCGATTCCGTGAGTCGGAAAATCGTATCCGACGTCGATACAGCCGGATGGTACCCGTCTTTGGAGTGCGCTACGTCGGTGAATAGGCCGTTCGGACGTCGCTTCGATCACTTCGTCAGCGACAGGAGCACGAGCAGCATCCCGCTCGAGACGATGACCGCCTGCACGAGGGCGGCGGACGCGATCGTTGTCCCGAACACGTGGTAGATGAGTCCCTCGCAGATCGCCCCTGCGCCGATGAAGACGAACCCGCCAGAGACGTACAGCATCGGCGTCTGCCCGCTCCGACGGTAGCCGTGGTACGCCAGGTACGCGACCACGAGGCTGAGGACGAGTGTGATCAGCTTGGCGAGCAGGAACGATGTCTCCATCAGTCCTCACCCCGGAGATCGCTCCAGAGAGACGTAAAGTTATCCGCGAGTTCGTCGCGCGTCTCCAGCGTCAGCGAGAGCTGCCCGTCGGAAATCTCGACGTGAAGTTCCTCGAGTGACGTTTCGAACTTGCTTCGGTGGGAGCCGTCAGCGTCGACAGTGTGGTGCTCCTCAACGAGTCCGCAGTCTTGCAGCCTCGATACCCGACGATAGATCGTCGTGAGTGACGCGTCGCACTCCTCGCTGAGCGTTTTCGCGGTCTTGGGCCCGTTATCTGCGGCGAGAAGTATCTTTCTGGCGTACTCGTCCGCGAGGATCTGGAAGATTTCCGCCGAATCCGAAGCGCCTCCGTGTTGCACACGATACATCCCGTCGTTCACCGGCAAATAGGCCACGATTTGCTGACTCAGCAAATCACCGCGACCGTCTTGTATTCGGATCTTGGATCATCGCGCCTACCGCGACTCTTCGTTCACTTCGGTTCTCGGCGGCAACCAGAGGGTGTCGAACCAGAACGCCTCGATCGCTCGAACGATGGTCACGAACGCATCTCGATCGGTCGGCTTTCCAACGAACGCGTTCGCGTTGTACGAGTACGCTTGTTCGATTACGTCGTCGTCAGTTCGGTGAGTAAAGACGAGTACGGGGATTCCGGTACACGCAGTCTCAGTATCGAATCGAGCGAGGAACGTTCGCCAGTCCATCTCCGGGAGGTCGATGTCGAAGACGACGAGATTCGGTCGAACGCAGTCAGGATCTTCTCCGCATTGTCGCAGCAAATTGATCGCTTCGCCTCCGCTAGACACTGTCGTGATGTCGTTCGCGATCGTCCGATCCTCGAGCGCCTCGAGAAAAAGCTGCGCGTCATCAGGATTCGAATCGATAAGCAGCGGGTGCGGACGTGGTTGATTCGATATCATTCTGCGGTATACACGGTATACGGACTTTGTGGAATGATGGGTTCGGTGGGCAATAGCGTTATCGCCTCGATTGGTATCTAAGTAACATACATTACGAGAGACAGGTCTGACACGACCGGCTATGGCGGACGTAGATTAGTCCCACTAGCAACGTTACCGAGAGAGCGCCGAGAAGCGGCCGCAACGGATCGAAGTACGTCATGAGTGCGGACGAACTGAACAGAGCGAGCAGGACGACATTACAGATTGGACAGCCGACGGCCAAGAATCCGCCGACGAGACCCCCGAATGCCAACCGGTCCTCTCCGATCACGCTGTTATTCTCGCTCTCGTCGACATCCTCGGCGGTTGGGGAATCGGCGTCGGCAGTAGTGATCTCAGTCGCCGACCGCTGTGCGACGTAGATGCCTGCCAGCAGCGCTGTCAGCGACAGGAACAAGTAATCAATTGGCGTCCGCGGGACCATCCGAACGTACAGCGGGTTCGGAATCAAGCCGGTAACGAGCCCGAACAGCAGGAACACGCCTATTCCAGCAACCACCCCGTACGCCATCGCCCGTCGATCGGCCAGGATCGGCCGGACGAATTCGGTCCCTTTCATTTCGCGCCCTCCGCTGCGATCGCACATCGTTCGGGATGCCCCATCCGTCCGAGGAAGAACACCAACAGCACGAGGCCGCCGATGCGAAGCAAAGCGCCGTCGTACGGCAGCGCTGCGAGGCCGCCGGCGAACCCGAGGAAGCCGAGGAGACCGGCGCCACAACTCGCACAGCCCGACGCGAGGAGCCCGGGAACGACCCCGGAGAGGTCAGTGAGACTCGAGAGGCCGATGAACCGGAGCTGAGCGGCGGCGTTGACGACTGCGACACCGGAGAGCAGAGCGTAGAGGACAATGATTCCGAGTCCGGTCCAGCCGTCGGTGCGGTACACCGTCTCCGTGAGCGAGACGACGACGTACTCGAACCAGTGGAGACCGTCGCCAAGCATCTGGAGCGAGAATCCCGGCATCGTACTCACGATCAGGAGGACGTATATGGCGACCGTCACGAGCACCAGTCCGATCGTCCCTCGCCACGTCTCGAACGGGTACGAGGCCGCTTCAAAGAGGTTCATCAGATACCCCTTGAACGAGTCGCGAGTAAACATTCGGTCGAATTGATGCGGGGACGACTCAAATCACCGGCTCCGATTTGCTAGCTCAGCAAAACGCGATCGGCATATCTACGCGATAATGACGAAGACAGCACGGTCACTTCCGGTCGATGAGATCCGAACGTGACACAGACGATAGTCAGTCTCGACGGCGACTAGATGCTCGAAGCCTGACCCGTAGCCATCGCGGACGGACAAACACGAATACCACCTCGAGCGAATCGCCGACGCGTAGCGTCGTCCTGGAGTAGTCTATTTCTGGACCAATACTCGTCGTCAGCCGTCAGTATCGTCCTCAGTATCGTCGTCACCGTTCGAGACTACCCGGAACGGGCGCATCATGTCATAATCTTCGTGCTCGATCATGTGGCAATGCCACATGTACTCGCCCGTCTGGTCGTTGAACAGCCCCTCGTACTCTCCGAAGTGGACGAGGACGTGAACTACTTCCCCGGGGTCGACGGTGACCACGTCATTCCAGCCCAGTTCGTACGGCTGGGGCGACTCGAGCGAATCTGGATTGACGCCGTCCGTCTCCGAATCGTAGTCGCTCAGCGGCTCCCGGCCCAGTACATGGAAGTGGACGAGGTGAAGGTGCATCGGGTGAGACATGGCGGTGTTGTTGGCGAGGCTCCAGATTTCGGTCGTCCCGAGCTCCGGTTCCTCGGTGACGGGGTCGTCGAGCGCGTACCCCAACGGCTGATCCCGGTTCCCGAGGAGGTGTTTCATCCGTCCGTACTCGTCGCTTCCCGGGGCCAGCGTGAGGTGTCGGTGTCGATCGACCGACTCGATCGGCAGATCGGGGACATCGGTCAACGCGTCGGGTAGCGTCTCGAACTCCTCGCCAGTCTTCGAATCCGCGACGTCGACGAGCATGATTTCCGGAAGCGGCTTCGTCTCGTCGCTGTCCTTGAGAGAGCCGCGGTACAGCGACGGCGCGTCGTTGTGGAGAAGCACCGTCTCCCCTGCGTAGTCTGAGAAGTCGACGACGACGTCGGCACGCTGTCCTGGACCGATCTCGAGGCGGTCGTCGAGTTCGACCGGTTCCGAGAGGAGACCGCCGTCGTTCCCGATTTGGACGAACGACGGGCCGTCGCTGCCAGTCTCGGCTGACGACTCGTCGTACTCGAGTAACTTAAGGTTGTAGTAGCGGCTGTTGGACCCGTTGAGCAGCCGGAACCGATACGATCTCGGATCGACGGAGAGCCGGGGCCAGGCCTTTCCGTTGACGACCGGTACGTCTCCGTAGAACTCCGGAACAATGCTCGGTTCGGGATAGGAATCGTCACCGCCTCGGTCCTCCGAAACGGCCGACGGATAGAACAACGACCCGTCCTCGTTGATGCTCCGGTCCTGCAGCACGAGCGGAACCTCATACTCGCCGTCGGGCAGCCCGAGGTTCCGCTCGCGGTCGTTCCGGAGGAGATAGAACCCCGCAAGACCGGCGTAGACGTTCAAGCGCGTGATACCGACCGCATGGTCGTGATACCATAAAGTCGCCGGCGGCTGATCGTTGACATAGTAGTAGTCCTTTTTTGCGAAGCTGGGGCCTGTCTTCGCGAAGTCGCGAGTGAACCACGCCTGCGCGTGGCCGTCGCTCCCGGCTTCGACGTTCCCGCCGTGGAGGTGCGTGACGGTTCGCACGCCGTCGATGTCATACGGAATCATCTCCTCGTGAACCGTCGTATCGACGGGGAGGAGGTGTTCGTCCGGTAAGTCGTTCTGCCAGCGCACGTAGATCGGCTCGCCCTGTTCGGCTTCGATGGTCGGGCCAGGGAACTGCCCGCCGTATCCCCAGACGGTGGTCGGCGGGAGGTCGCTGTGGAGTTCCTGTTCGACCTCGCTCATCTCGATCTCGTAATAGGGCTGGCCGTCCTTCGTCCCGATCGGCTCCGCGACGCCCGGACGCGGTACCTCGTCGACCCACTTTTCAAGGTCCGGCGACGAGTGGGCGGCGACGGTCGTCGCGCTCGTCGTCTCGGTATCGGACGGCGCGTTATCCGTCGCACAGCCCGCGAGGGCCGAGACTCCCGAAACACCGGCTGCCAGGAGGAGCTTTCGCCGCGAGACACTCGATCGGGCCAGTTCAGTACGCTCGTTCACAGGCGACCATATGAACGCCCGTCGAATAGGGGGTCAGCCGATTCCTACCGGATGGGAACCGAGACGAGACGTTTGCGACCAGACCCCTATCGTGCCGGCAAGATAGATCAATATCGTCGACCGGCCGTCGTGGATCGAATGCTCAACGGCTCGCAAACCGACGGCGACCGACTAGCCGATCGCTACCAGCCGTCGTAGCATCTCTTTGACGCTTGGAATTCGGCGGTTCACGTGTACTGTATTGTGCTTCGCCGACGCAGCTATCGCGATTGGCGATGTCGAGCGGCTACTCGAGAATCGTACTCAAAAGCGATGATCGACGGCGGGGCGAATAATGCAGGGTAACGACTTGAGCGCCCGCTCGCGTACGACCCGGTAGAATCAGCATGGACCTCGATCCGGAGTACATCGGTGCGTGGAAGCGACTCGACGGATCGGACAGAGCCGATCCAGACGGAGGGGCCGACCTCGTCTGTCTCCACGTCAGCGACCTGCACGGCCAGCTCGGTCCCGAGCACCACGTCTACTACGACAATCCCGAATCGCACCCCGACTTCGACTTCGGCGACGATGATCGGATCCTCCGGCGCGGCGGCGGAATCGCGCTGCTGGCAGCGAAACTCGAGGAGATTCGCTCGGCCGCCGACGAGACGCTCACGCTGATGAGCGGCGACACGTTCCACGGGAGCGCCGAGACGACGTACACGGAGGGCAGCGCCATGCTCGAGCCGGTGAACGCGCACATCGAGCCCAACGTGTATGTCCCCGGAAACTGGGACTTCGGAAACGAGGGCGCCGAGGACGGCAGCCTCCAGGAACTGATGGGTGAACTCGAGGCGCAGGTACTGGCGAACAATCTCTACGAAGCGGATGCCGACGAGTTACTGTTCGATCCCTACATGGTCGAGCGCGTGGGTGGCCTTGATATTGGCGTCGTCGGGATGACGAACGTCTACATCGATCGGATGGCGCCGGCGTTCCACGAGGGGAAGTACCGATTCGGGAAACATCCTACGCTGCTCGAGGAAGCCGCTCGAAACGCGCGCGACGACGGCGCCGACGTCGTTCTCGCGGTCACCGAGATCGGCCTCCAGTGGGCAGTGCAAGCGGCGAAAGACCTCGAGGATATCGACGTCCTGTTCAGCGCACACACCCACGAGTACACCCACGATCCGATTCTGATCGACGAGACGGAGACGCTGGTCGTCGAGTCGGGGACCGGCGACGGACTGGGACGCGTAGACCTCCGCATCGACGATGACGGCATTGCGTTCCGCCACGTCCTCTACTGTCTCGCCGAAGACCACGAGTACACGCCCGATCCCGATCCGGCGGCCGAACGGACGGTCGAGCGCGTTCGGTCACCGTTCTTCGGCGACGGCGTCAGCTTCGATCGAGGAGACGGCACCCTTAAGCGGCCGCTGGATACGGTCGTCGGTCGAACGGAAACGTCGCTCGACCGCCAGTCGTTCCTCGAGAGCGGGTGGAACGTCCTGTTCGCCGACGCACTGCGGGAGTACTTCGGGACCGAACTGGCGGTCACTCACGGCTTCCGCTACGGACCGGCGATTCCCGCGGGCGAAATCACGCTCGAGCACCTGTACCGAGCGTTCCCGATGACCGCACCGGTAGCCCGCGGCGAAGCGTACGGGCAGCAACTGCTGAATCACATGGAAGCCTTCCTCGAGGACAACTTTACGCCGTACGTCTACGAGCAGGAGGACGGCCGGGTTCGGAACTACTCGTCGAACGTGGAGGCGGTCGTCGATCCGACTGCGAAACGCGAGCGCCGGCTCGTCGATCTCGTCGTCGACGGGGAGTCGGTCGATCCCGAAGCGCGCTACTCGATCGCGACGTTCACCCGACCCGGCGATCCCGAACGGGATCTCGGGAACTGCGGCTTCCCCTTCCGGGACGTCCGCGTCGAGGACGGCGTCGTTCCGGTCGACGTCATCGTCGACTACCTCGAGGATCACTCGCCGATCAAGTACGGAGAGACGGAACTCGTCCGGACGCCTGACGACGGCGGTCACGTCCAGAATACGCCCGCCGACGGCCCCTACCCGTACGTCCAACCCGGAGTCGATTATGCCGGCGGTGAGAAGTACTGCGAAACGCGACTGATCCCCACTATCACTCGCTTCCCCGATGCTGGTCGAAATCCGTTTCGATAGCAACACCGTGTTCTCGGCGACTGTGTAGCACGGACGTCGCTACCGCCTCACGGATCGATACCGATTTGCTGACCCAGCAAATCGCCGGTTCCGTTACGGACGCGGGCCGGAAACGATCCCAGCAACAACCGATGTCGCTCGATCAACCATCCCGCCGTGCCTTCCTCGCCGGCTCAGTCGTAACCGTCGGCGCCGGCGGCGCCTACTATCTCACGGGATCCGACGAGACTGCACACGACATTTCCCCCTCGCTCCATTCGAGCGATGAGACGTCCGCACTGGGTATCGATCTCGCCAGAAAGCCGATCGTCGGCTCGCCCGACGCGCCGCTCGAACTCTACTACTGGACTGACTTCCAATGTCCGTTCTGCGAGCAATTCGAACGAGAGACGTTTCCGGATCTCGTTCGGAAGTACGTCGAGACCGGCGACGTTCGCGTCGTGGTGATCACGATTCCGTACTTCGGCGCGGACTCGATGACAGCCGCGGTGGCGAGCAAGTGTGTCTGGGAGCAGGTCCGCGACGACGAGCCGTCCGCCTACTGGGACTGGCACGCGGCGGTCTTCGAGCAGCAGGGCGAGAAGAATTCGGGCTGGGCGTCCGCTGAGAACCTCCTCAAGTACACCCGCTCCGTTTCCGGCGTCGACGCGGACGCGCTCGAGCCATGTCTCGCTGATCGACGGTCGGAACTCGAGAGTGAGATAAACGCGGATGTGGACCGAGCACGTTCGATCGGCGTGACTGGGACGCCGACGTTCGTCGTCTTTGATCCGGAAACCGAAACTGCCGGCTCGCTCGTCGGCGCACAGCCGCTGGAACGGTTCGACGAGGCGATCGATCGGATCGAGGACGCGTAACTGCACGGGTGTCTCGAGGCTGCCCGGACTGCGAATGAGATGGTCTGCTGGACCGGCACGGAGCGACGATCCCGATCGTCGGCAGCGACGGCCCCGTCGGACGGCGCTTGCAGCAGACAGCAGTGTGCACTTTTTTCACAACCACGAACATCAGATATGGCCAGCAACGGTAGCGCGTGGTTCGGGTTACACGAGCGAGTGAAACCGCTCGTTCGGGCGGGTATCGTCCTCGGGATCGGACTGGGCGGGTTCTTCGACGGAATCGTCCTCCACCAGCTCCTTCAGTGGCACCACATGCTGTCGGCCCAGACAGATCCGACGGTCCTCGCGGACCTGCGCTTGAACGTGGTCGCCGACGGCCTCTTCCACGTCGGCACCTACCTCTTCACGATCGCGGGGATCGTCCTCCTACTTCGCGCGTGGCAACGGTCGGACGTTCCGCCGTCGGGACGAGCGCTCCTCGGGTCAACGATCATCGGCTGGGGCGTCTTCAACCTCCTCGAGGGGCTCGTGAACCACCAGCTCCTCGGGATCCACCACGTCTGGCCGGAGGGACCGGGAGCGTCCTCCTCTGGGACGTCGTCTTCCTCCTCTCGGGCGCGGTCTTCATCGTCGGCGGGTACGCCGTGATCCGGCTCGACGGACGGTCAGTTGAGGGCGATCGAGACGAGCGCGCGACGGACGACCGCCCGACGTGATCGTGGTCCGGATCACACTCTCGATCTCGCCGGCGGGCCCGCTCACTCGTATTCGAACACGCGAGCCATCCCCCGCTCGAGGTGGTAGACGTTGTGGCAGTGAAAGAGCCAGTCGCCGGGGTTGTCCGCGCGGAAGTCGAACGTCACCTGATCGCCGTGCGGTTCGACGAGGACGGTATCCTTGACCGCGTCGCCGACCTGAAAGAAGTGGCCGTGGAGGTGCATCGGGTGGATCGCCGGACTGCGGTTTACCATCCGCACGCGGACGTGGTCGCCCTCGCTGATCTCGAGGGAATCAGCGTCTGGGTACGTCTCGCCGTCGATGGTCCATGCATCCGAGTCTGCACCGCTCATCATCCCGCCTGAGAGGGTAAAATCGAACGTCCGATCCGGCTCCCCGTCTACGTCCAGCGGCTCGAGCGCCTGGAGGGCGCCGTACTCGAGTTCGTTGCCGTCGAACTGCGGCTGGTCGGCAGAGCCGGCGTCGGACGCGTCCGCGTAGCGCAGCCTCGCCTCCGCGGGGTCCTCCTCGCCGACGACGGGTTCCCCAACGACGGCCCATTCGCCGGGGGAGTCGGCCTCGAGGATCGCGTCGTAGCGCTCGCCCATGCTCATCATGAACGAGTCCACCTCGACGGGTTCGACCGGTCGGCCGTCGGCGTGCGTGATTGTCAGCGAGTGGCCGCCGACGCCGACGCGATAGGTTGTGGCGCTGCTCGGGTTAATAAATCGCAGTCGGACACGCTCGCCTTCTCCGACCTCGAAGACAGGCGGATCCGAGGGGAGGCGACCGTTAACGAGCAGTCCCTCGTACGGCGGTCGCTGATTCATCATCTGACTGCCGGGCCCCGTACCGTCGCTATCTCCGCCTGGTCCACCACCGGGGCCCATCCCGTCACCTCCTCCCTGACCGTCGCCACCGCCGGGACCCATGCCGTCGCCGTTTCTACCCGGTCCGCCACCAGGTCCCATTCCGTTGCCGTCGCCGCCAGGTCCCATTCCGTTGCCGTCGCCGCCAGGTCCCATTCCGTTGCCGTCGCCACCGGGGCCACGACCGTCGCCTGAACCACCACCCTCACCGGCGGGACCCATCCCGTCACCGCCTCCCGGCGGAGCTTCGATCGAATCTAGCGCCGGCTCCTCCGGGAGATAATCGTCGAACTGTAGCGTGTACTCGCGATCGTACTCGACATGCGGAGACTCCTCCTCGACGATCAGGGGGCCATAGAGCCCCCTGTCCAGTTGCAATCCGACGTGACTGTGGTAGACGTACGTCCCCGCTGGCGACGCCTCGTACTCGTACTCGAACGTCTCGTCTGACAAAACGGGCTCTTGCGTGACGTCCGGAACGCCGTCCATCGGGTTCGGCACGGGGACGCCGTGCCAGTGGACCGTCGTCCCCTCGGGCAACCCGTTCTCGAGCGAGACGCGGAGCGTCTCTCCCTCGCTCACCCGGATCTCCGGCCCAGGGAACTGCTCCGCGTACAGCCACGTCTCGAGGCTCTCGTCCGCGCCGACGTCGACTTCCCCGCTTGAGGCGACCAGCGTTTCTTCCTGTGTACCGCCGTCGTCCTCCTGAGCAGGATGCTCGACGGTCGCCGATCCGATTCCGCTCGATAGTCCCGTGATCCCGAACAGCGTCGCGCCGCCGACGCGCAGTGCCTGCCGTCGCGGGACGGTTCGATCGTTCTCGTCCATCACAGAATCGCCCACGACTGCCAGGAAAAAGGAGGGGGCATGACAGTGCGTGCAGATCTCGACCCGTGTCCGAGAGACGTGATCTCGAGACCTGCCGGAGACCGCGACCGCGTTCGAACAGGCCGTACGCGAGCTCACTCGAGCGCTGCGATGAGCAGGAACGTCTCGGGGCGAACGGCCTCGTGCTCGATGGCGAATCCGGCATCGCGGAGGGCCTCTGTCGCTTCGTCGGCGCTATAGCGCTCGTCGACTGGCGGCCCATCCTCGCCGGAGCCGGTCGCCGCCCAGTCGACGATCACGAGTCGGCCGTCCGGAGCGAGGACCCGCCGGATCTCGGCAATCGCCTCGTCGCTCGCGAACTCGTGGTAGGTCATCGTCGAGAACGCGGCGTCGACGTCGCCGTCGTCGAACGGCAGGTCACTCACGTCGCTGGTCACGAGGTCGACGTTCTCCGGGACGCCCTTCTCCCGGTAGTACTCGTGCATCTCCTCCTGAACGTCGACTGCATAGACTGCGCCGGCACGGGGCGCAACGTCGTCGGTGAAGAAGCCGGTCCCGCTACCGAGGTCGGCAACGGTGTCGTCCGGTGAGAGCGACAGCGCCCACAGCAGTTCCTCGGCCGATACGAACCGGTATCGCCGTCCCGCTTCCTCTAACTTGTCCGCTCGCTCGGCATCGAACGTGTGGTATCCCATGGTTACAGTTCCTCGAAGGCTTTATCGACAAGTTCGCCGGTCTCGGCGACGATCTCCGCCATCTCCTCGTCGTCAGGAGCCATCCCGACGAGTCGCGCGATCCGCATGATCGAGACGTGGTAGACGCGCTGTCGACCCGGCTCTTCCTCCCAGATGACGACGTTACACGGGAACAGCGCGCCGAGTTTCCCGTCGGTGACCTCGAGTGCACGGTCGGCCACCGCGGGGTTACACGCGCCGAGGACGTAGTAGGGGTCGCGGTCGGCATCGACCTTTTCGTTGAGCAGTTCCGAGGGCGAAAACTCGACCGGAACGCCGAAGCCGGCATCAGTGAACACCTCGCGGACGTGTTCAATCGCCTCCTCGTGGTCCATCTCGAGGACGGTCTGCGTTTGGCCAATATCGTCCGGGTCTATCTGTGTGGGATCAATAGGAAGCATCGTTCGTGTAGAGTATTGGGTCGAATACGAAAGTCGTTTCCGAATTTCGACGTCGCCGTTTCGCCGGTTCGGAAAATCGACCAAACGCATATTCGTCTTACTTGCGGAGATTTACCTATGGATTCGGACGCTGCTTCCCGACGGACGCTTCTCGGCGTCGCAGGGGTGGCGAGCCTCTGTTGTGTCGGACCCGGCGCCGCTGCCGTTACCGGTGCCACCACCGTCGGGCTGGTTGCTGGGCTCGTACAGGGGCTCGTCGTGTTCGTCGTACTTGGTGCCGTCGCGCTGCTGTTCCGACGACGGTCCGACTGCTCGTCCTGTGATACGTAACCACCTTCGTCGACCGAAACCGTAACTGCTTGCTTCATCACTCCGTACGGCTGCCGCATCGATTCTGGAACCAGTTCAAGTGACGGCCGCTAGCAACCAGCAACCCAAGGAACCCTAACTGGACTATGATTTCATAGTATTGGGAATTTCTAGAAATACTTTAGTCGTTGCCGTCTTAACGTCAACATATGAGCGACACGTTCGTCGTCGTCGGCGGTGACGCCGCGGGAATGAGCGCCGCGAGCAAGGCGAAACGAGAGGATCCGAGCTGCGACGTGATCGTCTTCGAGAAGGGCAAGTGGGTTTCCTACGCCGCTTGCGGGATGCCTTATTACGTCAAAGGTGAGGTCGACGAACTGGACGATCTCGTGGCCGTAACGCCCGAGGAGTTCCGGGAGGAACGCGACATCGACCTACGTACGGCCGCAGAAGTTGTCGACATCGACCGCGAGGCGAGGACGGTGACAGTCGAGACGAGCAAGGGAACCGAAGAACAGCCTTACGACGACCTGCTCATTGCGACCGGGGCGAGCGCGATCGAACCGCCCTTCGATGGGCTCGGCCACGAGGGCGTGTTCACCATCCACGACATGGACGAGGCCGACGCCATCGAGGACTACGTCACCGGGCGCGACCCCGAGACCGCCGCGATCGTCGGCGGAGGCTACGTCGGCATCGAGATGGCCGAGGCGCTGTCGACCCGCGGCGTCGACGTCCACCTCTACGAGATGCTGCCCCACGTCCTCCAGCCGTTCGGCGAAGCCGTCGCCGAAGTCGTCGAAGACCACCTCCGCGAACAAGGCGTCGACCTACACCTCGAGACCGCCGTGTCGGGATTCGGCGGCGACGATCGGGTCGGGACCGTCGAACTAGAGGACGAGACTGTCCCCGCGGACGTTGCGATCGTCGGCGTCGGTGTGGCGCCGAACACCGACCTCGCCGAGCGCGCAGGCATCGAACTCGGACCGACCGGCGCGATCGCGACCGACGAGTACGGGCGCACGAACGACAGGCACGTCTACGCGGCGGGTGACTGCGCCGAGGCAACCAACGTCGTGACCGGCGAACCGGATCACGTTCCGCTGGCGCTGACCGCCAACCGCGCGGGCCGGGCGATCGGACAGACCGTCACCGGCGATCCCACGCCGACCGGCGGCACCGCCGGCACTGCGATTGTGAAGGCGTTCGACCTCGGGGCCGCTCGGACAGGGATCGTCGACGAGGATCAGGCACGCAAGGCTGGATTCGATCCCGTTTCCGTGACGATTTCGGCGTCGACGCGCGCTCACTACTACCCCGACGGCGCGGAACTCACCGTTACGCTGGTCGCCGACCGCGAGAGCGGCAGGCTGCTCGGCGGCACCGTCGTCGGTCGCGAGGGTACAAAACGTATCGACACGGTCGCGACGGCGCTGACGAGCGGAATGACTGTCTCCGAACTGCAGAACACAGACTTGGCGTACGCGCCGCCCTTCAGCCCCGTCTGGGATCCGATCCTCACGGCCGCGAAGGTTCTCAACGGAAAACTCGAGTGACGAGCCGATGACGACGATGACAGACAACTCCGGCGAGCTTGAGGCCTACATCGCCGACCACCGCGCGGACCTGATCGACCTCACGCTCGAGTTGCTGGCGGTCCACACGACGAATCCGCCCGGCGATACGCGCGAGATCGTTTCGCTGCTCGAGGAGTACCTGTCGGGGCTTCCGGTCGAGGTCGAGCGCTTCGCGGTCGATCCGGCGAAGCCGAACCTGCTCGTGACGCTGCCGGGCGCGAGCAATCGAACGCTACTGTACAACGGTCACCTCGATACGGTACCCTTCGACGCCGACACGTGGTCGTACGATCCGCTCGGCGAGCGCGTCGACGACCGAATCTACGGGCGCGGTGCGACCGATATGAAGGGTGCGATCGCCGCGATGCTGTTCGCGATCCGCGCGTTCGCCGAAACCGACACCGAACCGCCTGTCGACCTGGCGTTCGCGTTCGTCAGCGACGAGGAGGTCGGCGGCGAGGCAGGGCTTCCCGCGTTGCTCGAGGCCGACCGACTCGACGCCGACGCCTGCGTCATCGGCGAGCCGACCTGCGAGAGCGACCGCCACTCGGTGACGGTCGCCGATCGGGGCAGCATCTGGCTGACGCTCGAGGCGACAGGTGAGGCCGCACACGGCTCGCGGCCCGTGCTCGGCGAGAACGCCATCGACCGGCTCTACGACGCGGTCGGGATGCTGCGGGAACGATTCGGTACGCGGCGGCTCGAACTCGAACCGACACTCGAGCCGATCGTCGACGAATCGATCGCGTTCTACGAGCCGACGATGGGTGCCGAGACCGCCCGTGAACTGTTCGAGACGCCGACGATCAACCTCGGCGTTCTCGAAGGTGGGGACGCGATCAACAGCGTCCCCCAGTCCGCCTGGGCGGAGATCGATATTCGATTGACCGCTGGCGTCCGGACACCCGACGTCCTCTCAGAGATTCGGGAGTGCGTCGTCGACTGCGAAGGAATCACGGTTGCCGATGTCTCATGGAGCGTCGGCACCGCCGAACCGATCGACAGTCCGCTCGTCGAGGCCGTCGCCTCGAGCGCCGAAGCAACGACCAGCGAACGGGTGTACCGCCGGAGCGCGACCGGCGGTGGCGACGCGAAGAGACTTCGTAACGCCGGCATCTCGACGGTGGAGTTCGCGCTCGGGACGGATACCGTCCACGCGGTCGATGAGTACACGACCGTCGATGCACTCATCGGGAACGCAACGGTGTACGTGCGTCTGCCCGAAGTATGGACGTCTGCAGTTGACGAGACGAACCTGTCCGATCCCCGTGCCTCAGCGTGGGATTCGGGAAACGCTTAACCCACGATAGTTCTTATTTGTGGGTATGGAGCACAATATTGGATGGAAAGATCAGATCGCCCGCACGGTCGGCGGTGCGGGACTGGCTGCCGTCGGCATTGCAGCGCTCAGCGGCGCGCTTGATGTCGGAACAACGCTCAGTGCCGTCGCGCTGTCGATTGGGGGCATCCTCCTCGGGACGGCGCTGACTCAAACCTGCCTCCTGTACCGAATTCTGGGATTCGATGCTGCCGCGTGACCAAACCATGGATACAGAACGATTCCAGAACACGGGACAGCCCGATTGGGACTGGTGGGGAAGACTGTGGCCGACGCCGGGGGCGACACTCAGCCGCCTGGGAGTCACCCCTGATCAGACGGTCGCGGAGGTCGCCTGCGGGAACGGCTACTTCGCGCTCCCCGCGGCCCAGATCACGAATCCCAACCCAGTCTACGCGCTCGATCTTGAGGAATCTCTACTCGAGGAGTGTACCCACCTCGCCGAACGACAAGAGATAGAGAACGTAGTCCCCATTCACGGCGACGCGCGACGGATGTCTCAGTTGCTCCCGGAGCGAGTCGACGTCGTCCTGGTCGCGAACACGTTCCACGGCGTCGATGACAGACGGGCGTTCGTCGAAGAGGCAGCAGAATCACTCCGACCAGGCGGGCGATTCGTCGTCGTCAACTGGTACGATCGGCCGCGCGAGACGACCACCGTCGCGGGCGAGCCGCGGGGGCCGCCGACCGACCTGCGGTTGTCGCCCGACGACGCAGCGGCCGCCGTGCTAGAGTGCGAGACGTTTACCCTCGAAAAACAGATCGAACTTCCGCCCTATCACTACGGGATGCTATTCGAACGGACGGCAGGTGAGTCGACAACCGGGGGCCGGTGACTGGTATCCGTCGCCCGATACCGAAATGTGCGTTCGGCCGCCGGACAGTATTTCATAGTGAACCCAAGATTATTACTATCCGATTCCGTAGGGAGAGGTATGCAACCGAGTACGTCGATGACGCCGACCGAACTCCGAGCGGACGTTCCCGCGCTACAGGAGGGTACCTATCTCAACTTCGGCGCTCACGGACCGAGTCCGAGATACGTCGTCGATGCCGCCGACGAGTTCGTCCGCGAGCACGAGTACGAGTCGCCGATCAGGGACCACCCCTACGAGACGGCGTTTCGAGCCTTCGACCGCACTCGAGAGGCAGTCGCGTCGTTCGTCGGTGCCGATTCAGATGAAATCGCGCTCACTGAGAGCACGACGGCCGGGATCAACGCCGTCGCGAACGCGATCGACTGGCAGCCCGGCGACGTCGTCGTCAGGACGGACCTTGAGCATCCAGCCGGCACACTCCCGTGGCAGCGCCTCGAGCGGGAGGGCGTCGATGTTCGCGTCGTCGAGACGGCGAACGGACGGATCGATCTCGAGCGGTTCGCCGAGGCCGTCGCGGACGCCAGGCTCGCCTGTTTCAGCGCGGTCACGTGGACTCACGGGACGCAGCTTCCGGTGGCGGACCTGGTCGAGATCGCCCACGAGCACGACGCGTTCGCACTCGTCGACGCCGTGCAGGTCCCCGGGCAGCTACCGATGGACGTTCGAGAGTGGGGTGCCGATGCAGTCGCCGCCGCCGGACACAAGTGGCTCCTCGGGCTGTGGGGCGGCGGCTTCCTCTACGTCGACCGCGATGTCGCCGAAGATCTCGAGCCACGAACGGTCGGCTACCGGAGCGTCGAGACGCCGACGGCGGAGCCGTTCGAGTACGCTGCCGGTGCGCGCCGGTTCGAAGTCGGGTCGGCGAACCCAGCGCCGCACGTCGCGCTCCGGGAAGCAATCGACGCGATCGGCGATGTCGGGATCGACCGGATCGAGAACCGCATCCGCCGACTGACCGGACGGGTGGCTGACGGCGTTCCCGACAGACGACTCCTGAGTCCGTCGGAGCCGGAGTCGGGACTGGTGACCATCGATGTTGACGACCCAGCGGCGACAGTCGAACGCCTCGCCGCCGACGAGATCATCCTTCGTGCGCTCCCGCGGCCGAACGCTGTTCGCGCCTCCGTCCACGCGGTCAATACCGTCGGAGATGTCGATCGACTGCTCGAGGGGCTGGAGCGCGAGTGGTAGAACAAAGCGGTCAAGCAGAAATTATTCGATTCGAACGTCGAATCGGGTCGGACACGACCCGATACGGTTCGTATCCGGCGCGTACTCGATCACGCCGAACGCATCGATCATCGGGAGGTGAACGTGGTGAAGCGAACACGCCACGCGGGCGACGGTCTCGTCATCGACCGCGTCGGCGCCGCGTTCGCGGGCGGCAATTCCGGATGCGAGTTCGGTCAGTTCGATGGGCGGCTCCTGTCCTGAGAGGATATCGATCGTCATTCTGCGTCGGTCGCTCCCGAGCAGCCGACACCAATCGCTCTCGGTCGATTCGTTCGCGCCGGCGGATTCGCGTGTAGGGGAACTCATCTGGAAGCGTATCCGTTACTCAGAATTCGGTCGTCCGTAAGGACACAGTAAAATTACTTCGGCTCGACACGGTGAGATGGTCGCCCGTGCTGCAGTACGGAGCCGTCCTATCGGCCATGAACCGGCAGTGAACTGGCGGCCCACGGACTGGCCTCCGCCGACGGAGGCTTGACAACAGTGCGGCCCCACTCTCGTTCTAATGGCCGGGCAATCCTTAACCGACAGTCTTCGGGAGACCCTCGCTCTCTTCGACGGCTCGGGAACGCCGCGGACGACCGCGGAGCTCGCTGACGACCTCGAGATCGGTCGCCGGAGCACCTACGAGCGCCTTGAACGACTCGTTGAGCACGGTGAACTCGAGACCAAACGCGTCGGCGCGAGTGCCCGCGTGTGGTGGCGTCCGCGGTCGTCGGCCGAGACACCTGATTCTGCATCCGACGCGGGAGTTCGGCCGATTCAGGACCGGTCTGGGTCGATCGTTGGTGAACTCGAGCAGTGCGCGATCTGTCTGCTCGATTCGAACGGCCGCGTCCGCACCTGGAACGCGGGCGCCGAACGTATCACGGACTCCGCTGCCGGCGCCGCGCTGGGCGAGCACATCTCGACGTTCTACACTGCAGCGGACCGACAGGCGGACGGTCCCGAGGCGACGCTCGAGACCGTCGCGGAAACGGGAGCGGTCGAAACGGACCAGTGGCGCGTTCGAGGGGACGGCTCGACAGACTGGGCAGCCGTCACCGTCGAGGCGATCCGCGACGGCAGTGGTAACCTTGAGGGATTCGCGGCGGTCCTACGGGACGCAACCGAGCAGCGGGAGACGGAGCGCCGCGAGACGGCAGAGCGACTCCGCCGACAGCGCGAGCAACTCGAGGCGCTCAACACCCTCAACGATGTCGTTCGAGAGATTATCGACACAATTACCCAACGGTCGACTCGAGAAGAGATCGAGCGGGTCGTCTGTGAGCACCTTGCCGCGACGGAGTCGTACCTCTTCGCCTGGATCGGCGACGTCGACGTCACCTCCCAGACGGTGGTCGGACGGACCGAAGCCGGCGTTGACGGCTACCTCGACGGTATCTCCATCTCCGTCGATCCGGACGACGAACGCAGCAAAGGCCCGACCGGGAGGGCGATCCTGAAACGCGAAATCCAGACCACGCAGGACATCCGCGTTGACGACAGACACGATCCCTGGCGGAGCCACATCGAGGAATACGGCTTCCGGTCGTCGGCCGCAATCCCGATCGTCCATGAGGATACCGTCTACGGCGTGTTGAACGTCTACGCCGAGCGGCCCAGAGCCTTCGAGGGTCGCGAACGGGACGTGATTAGTCAACTGGGGGAGGTCGTCGGTCACGCCATCGCGGCCGCCGAACGCAAGCGAGCCCTGATGAGCGACACCGTCGTCGAACTCCAGTTTCGAATCCGGGATGTCTTCGGCACACTCAACGTTGACACACCGACAATCGGAACCATCACGCTCAATCACGTGGTCCCCATCGAAGATGACGAGTACCTCGTCTACGGGAGCGTCACTGCGAACGGGATCGACGGACTCGAGTCGCTCGTCGAAGCGCTCCCACACTGGGTGAGTGTGACATATCGAACTGGCGGCGACGAGCGAGGATTTGAGCTTCGCCTCTCCGAGCCACCGGTCTTGTCAACGGTTGCGTCGCTCGGCGGTTCCGTCGAGACAGCCGTCATCGAGGACGGTGACTACCTGATGACGCTTCACGCGGCGCCGGGGGCAGATGTTCGACAGGTCGTCGATACCGTACAAGAAGCATACCCCGATGTGGAGTTGCTGAAGCAACGCCAACTCCGGATCGACACGTCTGAACGGGTCCGCGATGTGCTGGAGGCGGATCTCACCGACCGCCAGCGGGCGACACTCGAGGCGGCGTATCATGCGGGCTACTACGAGTGGCCGCGCGACGCGTCCGGCGAGGACGTCGCCGAATCGCTGGAAATCGCCCCGCCGACGTTCAACCAGCACCTCCGGAAGGCGCAGCGAAAGGTGTTCGACTCGCTGTTATCGAGCCCTGGCCGGCCGGTGGAGTAACGCGGCGAAGGTGCGGTAGTTACGTCTGGTGTGCCACACCCTTCTCTGTCACGTCGATCCATCCGCACGACCCGGTAGTACCTTACGTCTAAACACATCGATACTGACGGAACAAACCCAGAAGAGCGCACCCCAGATGAGAGCGTACTCGGCGAGATACGGCGACTCGACATCAGGGTTGTGACGGCGACTGATCCATCGTAACGGGATCGGGTCGATGACTGTGAATCGAGCCGTCGGAACCATGCGTTTGACGAGCGAGCGATCAGTCAGCCCGCTGTTCGGGTGTTTCCGCTCGACCTGTACCTAGCGGATCCGCCCCAGTCCCCGACGTCACCAGCCGCAGGTACGTTCCGGCGTTCGCCATGAGCTTGTTCTCCGCCTTCCGGAGGTGCTCCTCGTAGGTCGAGCGGGCGACGGACGTCCGGGACGCCAATTCCCGAAGCGATGTCTGTCTCGGCTGTTCGTAGTAACCGTTTTCCAGCGCCAGTTGTAGTGCTGCCAGCTGGCGGTCGGTGAGGTCGTCGAACAGTTGATCGACCGGTGCCAACATACTGTGCGGAATCCTTTGCTCCGCGATAGCGGTCTTAGCGAGCAGTTCGATATCTCGATCTGCCTCGAGGTCCTGGAACAAGTCTCGAACGTCGGATTCGTCAAACGCGATCACCGTGTAGTGTTCCCAGCCCTGGCGGTGAATCGTTGGCGGCTGGTAGAGGCAATCGTGTTCCTCGAACCGCTCCAGGATCGACCCCTCAAGCGAGCAGAGACAGGACTGGGTGACGACGTGGAGACCCGAGTCGTCGCTCGACTCGTGGAGAACTGTTCCGATTGTCTTAATCTCCGCCAGTAACTCGTCGGTCGGCGCCTCCGACGAGGTGATCTCGAGCACCTGACAGTCGCTCAGGTACCACTCACGTATCGTGAGGTCCGGGTAACGTTCCGAAATCTCTCGGTATGGGCATTCGTGTTTCAACCGAAATGACGCCTCGTACAGACTCACACATCACTGTTCGTTCTCTCAGTGATTAATGGTACCGGTCATGTCCCGCACCATCGCTATTCCGATACCGTTCGTACAGGTACTTGATGACAGAAATCAGTCCGACAGAACTCAGCGATCGGTTACGCGACGACGAGGACGTGCTTGTGCTTGATATCCGGCACCGAGACGACTACGAGGAGTGGCACGTTCCTGACAGCATCAACGTTGACGTCTATGACGAACTGATCGACGATCCAGAGATGGCGAAAGAGGCCCTTGTGGATCTCCCGGACGACAGCGAGATCGTTACAGTCTGTGCTGCGGGAGTCGTCTCGCAGACCGCGACAGACCTCCTGCGAGAGATGGGCTATGACGCCAAGACGCTGACTGACGGGATGAATGGGTGGAGTCGCGTTCATCAGAGCGCGCCTGTCCCGACCGACCTTGACGGAACGCTCGTCCAAGTCGCCCGTCCGGGGAAAGGGTGTCTCTCTCACATCTTGATTTCGGGCGGTGATGCTGCCGTATTCGATCCCTCACACTACCTCGAAGAGTACGAGGGGATTCTCGACGACTACGACGCCGAACTCGTCGCTGTCTTCGATACGCACGCCCATGCCGACCACGTTTCCGGCGCTGCGGAACTCGCTGAGCGCCACGGCGTTCCATACTACCTCCACCCAAAGGACGCACTCGCGATCGACGTGACCCCGATCGAGGATGGAATGACGATCGAGATTGGAACGGTCGCCGTTGAGGCGATTCACACGCCTGGGCACAGCAAGGGCAGCGTCTCGTTCGATCTCGAGAGCGAAGCCCTGCTTACGGGCGATACGCTCTTCCACGAGAGCGTCGGCCGCGTCGAACTCGGCGTCGAAGCTGGACTTGAGGACACCGACGTTGAGGAGAACGCCGCGACGCTATACGAGAGCCTCCAGCGCCTGCTGGAGCGCCCGGACGACGCGGTCATCCTCCCAACACACGATCCCGGATCGCCCGAACCACCGGTGACCGCGACGCTCGCAGAGGTCCGAAAGCGAAACGAAGACCTCGAGCGCGATCGCGAAGCGTTCGTCGAGACGCTCGCTTCGGATATTCCGGAGCATCCGCCGAACTTCGAACGCGTCAAGCGGGCAAACGTCGGACAGGATGACGTTTCCGACGAGGAGCTATCCGAACTGGAACTGGGTCCCAACCGCTGTGCTGCCGAGTAATCCATGAGCGAGGGAACAGAACTGAAACAGGGCATCCGCGAACACCTCGGACAGTTCTCACTGCACGTCCTGCTGGTGTTCGCGACAGGACTGACCATCGGCTCAGAGCGGACCGTCGTCCCCGTCCTCGGCGAGGACGTACTCGGCGTCAAATCGTTCTTTGTCATCGGCTCGTTCGTCGTCTCGTTCGGCTTCGTCAAAGCGCTGCTCAATCTCTATGCCGGCAAATGGGGCGAGGAGTACGGGCGCAAGCCGGTGCTCGTGCTTGGCTGGATCACTGCCCTGCCGATCCCGGCAATTCTGATCTTCGCCCCGAGCTGGAGTTGGATCACCGTCGGGAACGTCTTACTGGGGATCAACCAGGCGCTAACTTGGAGCATGGCAATTAACGCCAAGATCGATCTCGCGGGCCCCGATCAGCGTGGGCTCGCCGTCGGCATCGACGAGGCGTTCGGCTACACTGGCGTCGCGGCAGGCGCGTGGATTACGGGCGTCATCGCCGGCCAGACCAGCCTTCGGCCGGAACCGTTCTACTTCCTCGCAGCCGTCGTGGTGCTGGCATTCCTCATCTCGATCTTTCTCATCAAAGAAACAGTCCAGTTCGCCCAACTGGAAGGCGATGACGATCACCACGATGCGAACCTCCCGTTCGACGAGGTTCTGAAGCGAGCAACTTACGGTGACAGAACGCTGTTCGCGGCGGCCCAGGCCGGCCACATCGAGAACTTCGTGGACACGCTGTTCTGGATCGCCGTCCCGCTGTATCTCACGAACCAGGGACTTGCGATCGAAACTGTCGGCGTCGTCGTCGGCGTCCACAGCGCAATGTACTTCCTCCAGATCGGAACCGGGGGCCTCGCCGACCGCATCGGTCGCCGTCCGCCCGTCGTCGCCGGAATGTTCCTCGCCGGAGCGGGTGTCCTTGGGATGGTGTTCGTCGACAGCTACCTCCCGTGGGCGATCCTCGCTGGGTTCTCTGGACTCGGCATGGCACTACTCTACCCGAACCTGATGACGGTCCCCAGTGACGCGGCCCATCCAACATGGCGGTCGGCTGGCATGGGCGTCTACAGGATGTGGCGCGACGCCGGCTACGGAGTCGGTGCAATCCTGATCGGCATCTCGATGGAGATTGTGAACCTTGAGGCCGCGTTCTACATGACCGCGGTCCTGATGTTCCTCTCTGGCACCATCGTCTACCTGTGGATGGAGGAGACTCACCCCGAGTTCGGATCCCACGAACCGCCGGTCCCAGCCTCAGACCAGCCCACCAGTGCGGCTCCCGATGACTGAACTATGCGATTCCTCAACCATCGTTAAGAAATGCACTGCCGTGACGAGATAGCGGTCCTATACTGCGCCTAGTTCCTACGAGCTATCGAACGGGGAGAAATGATGTACTGAGAACTACGACTAATTCCAACCAAGATCAGCTTTTCTAAGGCCGGTCAAACCGAGTACTGTTAGCCGTGCCTTTGCAGGGATGAGAACTATCGGCGGCCTCGGGCCAACTAGTATTGCGAGGTAATTCCAATGGTGAACCAAATCTCACCCGAACGGCTCGCAGAGTTAATTGACGCAGACGAGTCGTTCACGCTCATCGATACGCGTCCCGAGGATAGTTACGAGGGCTGGCGGATTCACGGTGCAGAGAACATCCCGTTCGGTCCGGGTGACGAGTTCGCGGACGAAGAACTCGAGCGCGTCGAAGCGGCGAGAGACGGTGATTCGATCGTCGCGATCTGTGGGAAGGGACTGACCTCGACGCCGTTCAGCTTCGAACTCGAGCAGCATGGCTACGATGACGTGTCCGTCGTCAAAGGCGGCATGGAGGATTGGAGCAAGGTCTACGAAGTCGTTCCCGTCGAGACCGAAAACGATGATCTCGTCATTCTTCAACTGCAGCGACGGGCGAAGGGCTGTCTCGGCTACGTCGTCGGATCAAAGCGCGCCGAATCGGCCGTCGTCGTCGATCCGACGCGACAGACGGATCAGTTCAAAATCGTCGCCGAGGAGGCTGGCCTCACAATCGAGCGCGTCCTCGACACACACGTCCACGCTGACCACATCTCGGGTGGATCGAAACTGGCAGCGGAGTTGGACGTTCCCTACCATCTCGGAGAACACGCGAGCGAGCGGGGCGTCGAGTATGACTACGAACCTCTCGCCGACGGCGAGACGATCGAACTTGGCGAGATCGAGATCGTAACGCTACACACGCCGGGGCACACGACCGAGATGGTCAACTACCTCGTGGACGGCGAGGCACTCCTGACCGGCGACACGTTGTTCGTCGAGTCCGTCGGCCGGACGGAACTTCAATTCGGTGACGAAGATGCGGCACGAGGAGCTGAACTGCTCTATGAATCGATTCACGACACTATCCTCGAGCTATCGGACGAGACGCAGATCCTCCCGGGACATGTGTCAGTCACAGAGAACAACCGATACGAAGTCGGCTCGCCAGGTAATCTGATCGGCGCTCAACTGGGTGATCTCCGTGATGATCTCAAGCTGCTGGGACTGGACGAGGACGAGTTTGTGGACCGGTTGGTCGATAACGCGCCCGACAAGCCGCCGAACTACGAGCGCGTGATCGAGATTAACACGGGTTCGGAGCCGCCCGAGGACGAGTCCGAGGCGACGGAACTCGAGTTAGGGCCGAACAACTGCGCGGCCTAATTCTCTGCACGTTCATTTCTTCGGATCCCGCCCAAAGTACACTATGAGGTAACGTTGACTCGGGTTCGCTAGCTACTGTTAGGTCTGAGTACTACTTCGGTACAATAGAAACACATAATATTGTACTATTTTGGAATTATTAGAAACAGCTCTAAGTAGCTTATCCGTGTAGTCGAACTCGTATGGCTGACACCAGTGAATACGCGACCGACGCACTCGTTTCGCCAGACTGGCTCGAAGAACACCTCGACGAGTTCGGAAACGACGACCCAGAATATCGGTTAGTTGAGGCCGATATCGAATATGAGGAGTCATACGCCGAAGGACACATTCCGAACGCGATCGGATTCGGTTGGGGGACACACCTCCAGGATTCGACGCAGCGCGATATCCTGAAAAAGAATCAATTCGCGGAGATCATGGGAGAAGCAGGAATTACAGAGGACTCAACAGTCGTCCTCTATGGCGACGAGTGGAATCAGTGGGCCGCGTACACCTACTGGCAGTTCAAGTACTACGGTCACGAGGACGTCCATCTACTGGACGGTGGACGGGTCTACTGGGAAGAAAACGACTATCCAATGACAACCGATGAACCTGATTTGCCCGAACGTGAGTACGACGTCAGCGGCCCATTCGACAATATCCGTATTTATCGGGAAGGCGTTGAGGACGCACTAGAGGTGGACGTCCCGCTTGTAGACGTTCGTAGCGCTGCGGAGTACCGCGGTGAGAAAATTGCTCCAGAAGGAAGTCGGGAAACTGCCCAGCGGGCAGGTCACATTCCAAGTGCTCAGAACATTACATGGAGTGAGAACCTCAAAGATAATAGTCGATTCAAGAGTCGAGCGGAATTGGAGGAGCTCTATGCAGACTACGGTATCACCGGTGATAGCGAAGTCATCACCTACTGTCGAATCGGCGAGCGCTCGTCGATTACATGGTTCACACTCCACGAACTCCTCGGATATGAGGACGTCCGGAATTACGACGGTTCATGGACCGAATGGGGGAACCTCATTCGCTCCCCTGTTGAGGTAGAGACTGACGATCCCGCAACGTTGGCAACTGAAGGGTAGTCCAATTGGATTCGTGATATTCCCCGCACCGTGTACGGCGCGGAGGATGTCACTCACGCTCGCCCTGCTCAGTTCTCGGTTCCGACAAAGGATGCAACACTCGTCCTTGCGGGAAGGGCGGGATTCTCTCGCTGAATCAAGATAGTAACTCGAGAACCCGTTCAAAGCGCTCGTACGCGTCGTCGCCGATCGGGTCGAGTTCGTCGTCGTCAGCGATGCCAATCAAACGCTGCGGATCGACCGCAGTGACGACCACGCCGTCGTCATCGTCATAGACGACGACGTTGCACGGAAGCAACGTTCCGAGTTCGAGATCGTGCTCGAGTCCCTGATGGGCTAACTGCGGATTGCACGCACCCAGGATTCTGTACTGTCGGAAGTCCTCGTCGAGTTTCTTTTGCAGCGTTTCCTGGACGTCGATATCGCAGAGCACGCCGAACCCCTCGTCCTCGAGGGCGTCGATCGTTTTCTCGACGACGTCGCCGAACTCGCCGTCGACTTGTGTACGGAGCGTATAGGACATACTGTACGACCGATTGCGAGAACGGTCGTCGTTGGGGTAGCAACAGCAAGCCCGCGGTACGTGCGTCAGTTCGAGGAAGACTGTAGTCCGTCCACGATGAAGAGATTACTATGGTTTCTCGTCGTACCATACGAGCGATCGCCGCTCTGTTCGGACTCACACTGCTCGCCGGATTCGCATACGCCCTCCGGTGGCGATCGAACCCGTCACCGTGCCCGTACGCTCAGCGCCACGTGATCGACCTCCCGCGTCCGGTCATCACTCGCTCCCGACTGCGCGACATACTCGAGCCCCAGCCCGGTGAGCGTCTTCTCGAGGTCGGACCGGGAACCGGCTACTACACCGGGATGGTCGCACGGACGATCGAATCGTCAGGGACACTGCACGCCGTAGACATCCAGTCGGAGATGGTCGAACACCTCGGAACGCGAATGCAACAAGAGGAAACCCTGAACGTCGAACCGATTCGCGGCGACGCACGATCGCTTCCGTACCCGGACGACACGTTCGACGCCGCGTATCTGGTCTTAGTCCTCGGCGAGATTCCCGACCAGAAGCGAGCCCTCGACGAACTCGAGCGGGTTCTGAAACCAGACGGTCGACTCATTGTCGGCGAATCGCTCCCCGACCCGCACTTCGTCGGATTTGAAGGGTTGCGACGCCGAATCGAGCAACGGGGACTGACGTTTGATGCGCGCGTTGGAACGCGAGTTGGGTATTTCGCGCGCTTCGACGTGAGGACCGCGGACCGATCGATCGATCCCGTCGAATGATTGGTTGTTAGAAGATAGTACAAAACTGTCTCAGGAACCTCGAACATAGAGCAGGAGTCCTCTCCCTCGTTCTCAGACCCCAAGGAGATATTATAGCGGACATGTGGATTCCTGCGGTTATCTCATGACGCCTGCAACGGTAATGACGATCGATCGAACCCGTATGGTATTGCCCAATACACACAAAACCTTTAAACGCTGTCAGCCCATACGTAGTGGTGATGGCAACTGATGCACGCGACGACGTTTCGGCGGGATCGCTCAACGAACCGATCTACATCGACGGGAGGAGTCACCTCGAGGAGGTCACGGCGGCACACGACGTCGTCCTCGTGGACTTCTACGCTGACTGGTGTGGCCCCTGTCAGATGCTCAACCCCGTCCTCGAGCGGCTTGCGGACACGACTGAGGCCGTGATCGCCAAGGTCGACGTCGACGAACACCAGCAGCTTGCGGGGTCGTTCGGCGTTCGTGGCGTGCCGACGCTCGTCCTCTTTGCGGACGGCGAGCAGGTCGAACAGCAGTCCGGCGCGCTGCCGGAAGACCGACTTCGTACCCTGATCGAGGGATACACTGAATGAACGAGGAAACTGATACGACCGCAGACGTTCGTGACGTGGTGATCATCGGCTCCGGTATCGCTGGCCTTTCCGCGGCTGTCTACGCCGCGCGAGCCGACCTCGAGCCGCTGGTGCTCGAGGGGCCCGAACCGGGCGGCCAGCTGACGCTGACGACCGACGTCGAGAACTACCTCGGCTTTCCCGAGGGCGTCGGCGGGATGGAGCTGATCCAAAACGGCAAGGACCAGGCCGAGCGTTTCGGCGCCGAGTTCACTCACGGCACCGTCGAAAACGCGACGCTCGAGGAACGCCCGTTCGAACTCGAGCTCTCGAACGGCGATCGGCTGCGAACGCGTGCGCTGATCGTCGCGAGCGGCGCGAGCGCTCGCTGGGTCGGCGCCGAGAACGAAGACGAACTGATGGGTTACGGTCTCTCGACGTGTGCGACCTGCGACGGCGCGTTCCACCGCGGCGACGACGTCCTCGTGATTGGCGGCGGCGATTCGGCGATGGAAGAAGCGCTCTTCCTCGCGAAGTTCGCCGACAGCGTGACGATCGTCCACCGCCGCGAGGAACTGCGCGCTTCCGAGATCATGGCCGACCGCGCCCGCGATCACGAGGATATCGAGTTCCGCTGGAACACCGAACTCGAGGCGCTCCGCGGCTCGCAGGAGGAGGGCGTCACCGGCGCGACGCTCGTCTCCCATCCCGACGGTTACCCCAGCGAGAAAGCCGCGAACGGCGTCGACGTGGATCGGGAGACCGTCGAGGTCGGCGGCGTGTTCTACGCGATCGGTCACACGCCGAACACGGAGTTCCTCGAGGGGACCGCCGTCGAACGCGACGAGCGCGGCTACCTCTACACTCGAACCGACGACGCCGGCCGCGCGACGACCGAGACGACGGTCGAGGGCGTCTTCGCCGCCGGCGACGTCGCCGATCCGGACTATCAACAGGCGATCACTGCCGCTGGAACCGGTAGCATGGCCGCACTCGACGCTGAGGCGTACCTTGAAACGCTCGAGCGGACGGAAGAAACTACGCTCGAGGTTTCCCCATAGTCGCACCCCTCGTTAGCATCGAATCAGCTTGTCTCTAGCTGTCCAGTAGACGTAGAAGTTCTCGAAAAATAGCGTTCACTGTAACGCGTCTTGAGCAATATTTGATACGTACGTATCGGCGGATGAGAATCCATCAATAAGATCACTGCTTCAGCGGTGAGGAGCTGACTTGTTTGCTTCGCCAGCCGCAGGGAGTCGAAACGAAAACGCGGATCCATTGTCGAGTTCGGAGTCGACCCAGATCTCACCGCCGTGCCGTTCGAGAATCCGTTGACAAAGTGCGAGACCGATTCCGGTACCGGAGCTCTCGTGACGACTGTGTACTCGCTCGAAGATGTCGAAATCCGGTCTTGATCCTCGGGATCGATACCAATTCCTTCGTCTTGGACAGTCACGATCCAGTCGGTGCTATCCCGTTGGGCAGAGACGGATACGGTCGGCGAGTCGGGACCGCTATACTGGATAGCGTTCCGAAGCAGGTTCTGAAACACCTGTCGCAACTGATGTGGGTCCCCTTCGACACGGGGCAACGACTCTGCAGTAATTGTCGCGTCAGTGGTCTCGATTATGGGTTGCAGATCCTGACAGACGTCTTCCAACACGCTCTCTAGATCGACGGGTTCTAACGGATCTGCTTCCGTTTCAACCCGCGAATACTTGAGCAAGCCGTCGATCATTGCTCGCATCCGGTCAGCCCCGTTGACAGCGAACTCAAGGAACTCGAGTCCTTCTTCATCAAGGTCGTCCTCGTATCGGCGTTCGATGAGCTGGAGGTACGACGATACCATCCGTAAGGGTTCTTGCAGATCGTGCGAGGTGGCATACGCGAACTGCTCGAGCCGCTTATTCAACTCCTCAAGATCTGCGATCAATCGTTCGAGTTCCGTCTGATACTGCCGACGCTCGATCGCTTCTGCGATAACGTTGGCAACACTCTGGATGAACGAGATATCTTCATCGCTGAACGTTTGGGGAGAAGTATCGTGCGTAGCCAGAATTCCCCACGGTTCGTCGAACGGACCGATAATAGTACTAATACCGCTACGAACGTCATGGTCCGTCAGTAAGTCGGGACCGCTAAATCGGGTATCTGTCTCGAGGTCCTCAACGACGACCGGTTGAGCGTGTTCCAGGGTATACGCGGCCTGTGAATTAGCTTCGACGGCAGACACTGTCGCCTCCCCAACAAGGCCCTTGTGCCATCCAATACCTTGGCGTAGGAGAAGTTCCTCACGTTCCTCGCGGAGATCAAGGATTTTGCAGTAATCGATACCGAGTACGTTCGTTACTTGGCGAGCCGCGTCGCTCATGAGTTCGTCGAGATCGGCGGTTTCGAGTGCGAGTTGTCCGAGGTCGGCGATAGCTTGTTGCTGACGGGCCCGCTTCGTGAGTTTTCGTTCGTGTTGCTTGTGCTCAGTGATGTCCTGTGACATCGCCAAAATGGCGTATATTTCGCCCTCGTCAGTAGTCAACGGGTGTGTTCGGAACTCGAAAATTCGCCCCTGAACCGCTAGCTCAAATGTGGTCGGCTCGCCATCGAGAGCGGCACGATAGTTTGGCTCGATCTCTTTCAGTATTTCCTCCGGATATACGTCCTGTATTCGTTCGCCTTGAAGATCACTAGCACTAAAATTGAGAGAATCGAAACCCTGTCCAGCGACGAGCGTGTGTCGTAACTCGGTATTCAGAAGTGCAACCGCTCCATTTGGGAAGTTTTCCGTCAGGGTTCGGTATCGTTGCTCGGACTCCTCTAGTTGGGTAACCGTCTCCTCAAGTTCCGCCTGCGTCCGATTGAGTTCACGGTTGCGCTGTTCAAGCGTTCGCGTTCTCGTTTTCGCTCGCGCATCGTACGTCCCAGCAGCGAGTCCCGCAGTACTCCCAATTGCAGTGAGGATAAGGATATTCTGGATGGGATCTCGGAGTCCCGCAACCATCGCTATCAAGCCGATAAGACCGAGCATCGAACTGATCCCGCCGACACACCACTTCGTAATGACGGGAAAAGTCTCAGGATGAATGTCGGTTTGTGGAAGCCGATAGCCGACAAAGAAGAGCAGAACTCCAGATCCAACAACCAAGAGAGTGATAATCAGATCGATGCCAAGCGGGGTATCAATATCCGGTAGAAACGGGTAACCGATACCCAGTACGATATACAATCCACCGAGAGCGACGAGAAGTTTTCTCCCTCTATGGAAAGAAAAGAATTGCTCGAACCAAGCCATTAGACAAATTTATTCACTCGATCTTATCAAGTTGGTGCCTAAGATGTGTGTATACCACATTATTCACAAACCTATACAAAATATAACGACAACTTCAAATCACTACTTTGTGCGTCGGTGTCGAACAGGGAGACGATGGCTACTGATTCGACCATTCACGATTACGAAGTTCTCGTCGTCGGAGGCGGCCCAGCTGGAATGACCGCGGCACTGTATACGACGCGACTCGGACATCGGACGGCCGTCGTCGACCGAGGCGGTGGTCGGGCAGCGATGATGCAAGATGTTCACAACCTACTAGGGGTCACGGAGGATACATCTGGTAGCGAATTTCTCTCAATCGGTAGAGACCAACTTCGGGAGTACGGGTGCGATATCCACAATGATCTACTTGTCTCCTGTGATACCAATGAGGATGGGTCAATCCATCTCTGCGGGAATAATGCTGACTACCGCGCAGAATACGTCGTCCTAGCGACGGGATTCAACGATGTCCGTCCAGAGCCGCCACTACCGCGAACCGGTCGTGGACTCCACTACTGCTTGCACTGTGATGCCTACATGTTCGTCGACGAACCCGTCTACGTCATGGGTTATGGGGAGAGCGCTGCACACGTAGCCGGAATCATGCTTAACTTCACCGACGATGTCGATCTGCTCACGCGCGGTAATGACCCCGAATGGAGCGATGAGACAGCGACGATGCTCTCAAATCATCCAATCGACATTATTCACACGGACATCACTGGCATTCAAAACGACAAAGACGGCTGGTTAGCGGCCCTCGAATTTGAAGACGGTACGGTTCGGGAATATAAGGGTGGCTTCGCGATGTACGGTGCTGAGTACAACAACGGCCTAGCCCGCAATCTTGGCTGTGATATCAACGATGATGGAACAGTCGTCGTCGATGATCACGGTCAGACGTCGGTTGAACGTGTCTATGCAGTTGGAGACCTAACGCCTGGCCACAATCAACTCCCCATTGCACTGGGTGAAGGAGCAAAGGCTGGTATCTCGTTGCATTTCGCCTTACGGGACTTCCCCCGAGATCTCGACGTTATCGAAGAACAAGGTCCAGTCCGATCTGACGAAGTTCCCGGAATTCCAGACGAACTCCTTGAACAGGAAGTCGAATTCCACACATATAACTGATGTGGTCCGAGAAGGCTCTCTTCAGAACTTCCTGACCCCCATCAACCCAACTAGCCAGATAGAAAATCCGCACAACTTCAGATAGCAGGTCTTCTACCGACGACGGCTACCACGTCTTCGACCACTACCTAAACCAACAACAAGACTGCAATTACATGGGCTTGATAAACTTCTAATAAAGATACCCGAGCGTCACGTAGTAGTGGCTGTCTGCAGGGTGAGATCACCGAACCAGTGGAGCACACTTGTACGTTTCGTGGTGCGGCGAGTGACGTTCGTAATCGTCCATTCGTCGTCGTGGTCAGATAGTGATCGCCCGCGGAAGCGCGTCAATCGGGAGTAAGACTCGGACATACAAGCGATATTGAGTTAATTGCTACTCGAAGTCGTAACCCCACTCCCGAAGTTGATCTGCGACGTCGTCGATTCGTTCGAGGCCGACGAGCAGCGCTGCCTCTCGGAGATCGGCCTTCTTGACCGACTCGCCAAGCTCGCCTTCGATATCGGACTTGGCTTGGCGCTGACGATCGAGCGTCGTATCCTGCAAGTGTAACTGCACAGTTTTCGCGCGACCATCCGTGATACTATCGCGCTCGTAGATCCAGGGGAGGCCACTGCTGTTCGAGTCGCTCTCGTCGCGACCGTCCTGCTGCTCGATCGCGGGATCGGGCTGCGGATCGACTTCGACTGACGAGCCTATTGACTCGAGTTCGTCAACGTCGTCTTCTCCGGCCTTGTCGTCCTCGGTGCCAGCACCAAACGGATTATCGCCGCTCGCGCCTTCCTTGAAGCCCGTCACGCCTCGATCACCTCATCGTCTTCCAAGCTACCCGGCTCCGGAGGGTTCGGTGCCTCGAGACCGACCTGGTTCTCGAGGTAACGAGCGATCTGGTCGAACTGCGCCAGCGTCTCAACTTCGTGGTCACGGATACGTGCGCGATGTTCACGAACGTACTCAAAGGCCGAACACTGCTGTTTCCAGCACCCCTCCATCATCGATGTCCGGTCGCCGATCACCTCAGGTGTGGGGAGGTCAATCTCGTCGATCAACTCTTCTTGGTCGTTCGTATGCTTGAACCCGTTCGGCACCGCGGCCAGCACACCAATCTCTATGTTCAGCTGGTCACCGAAGTTCGTCGCGAGTTGCTCAAGGCCCTCAACTGAGGCTCGCCCCTTCGCGGAGGGTTCAACTGGGATCACGAGGTTGCGCGTTGCGTAGATCGCGTTGTAGAGGTGGTCGGACTCGGTAGCCGGCGGGTCACAGATTAAGACGTCGTACTCCTCGGCGATATTGGCATCGCGAAGGACACGTTGCAGCTGGGCATAGATGTTGTATGAGTCCCCCAAGTCCTCCGCTTTCCGCTGCTCGCGCTGAAGGTGGCTCGAGAGATCAGAGAGCATGTTGTGTTCCGGGACGATATCAACACCCTCCGCCGTTCGGGCGAGGTCTGTGAGCGATCCCTTTGGACTGCGGACGATATGGCGCACGATATTGTCAGCGTCACTGTTGGCGCGATCGTCGTCGACGCCGAACAGTCGACTGAGGTCGCCGTCCTGCGGATCCAGCGGAACGACCAGGACGTCAAGGCCGGCTCGAGCGTGCGCGACAGCCAGATTCGCCGTCAGCGAGGACTTTCCTACGCCGCCTGCTTCGCTGTAGACCGTATACGAGAGCATACTCTCATGGATGAATTTCACCGATAAGTAACTTTGCCACACAAGTTATCTAGGTATGGTATCTGAGAGAGTTATCTAAGATTCTTAGACCTATATCATAGCCAAGCCTCTTAGATTAGAGTCTTAGATATGTTTCTTAGATCGTGGTCATAGGGTTCTTAGATTAGAGTCTTAGATCAGGAAGTCGAAGCTCGCGAGGTCTGCAAGGAAGCCCGACTCGAGAAGGGCAGTGTCGATCAAGACTTTGATACCTCGAGGAACACAACTTCGTCAAGAAAGAAGTCTCCACGGATCACCCCAGCGCTCTCTATGTACTCACCGATAAGGGACACATCTTCGACCAAAACGAGCTACTCGGCGTTATCCCTCTGGCTTGGTCTCGATAGCGTGCTGCACGGCTCACCTCATCGTCGGGAGACCTCATTAGGATCGATCTCGAGCAGGAGGTTGACCTTATTAGCGATCTCACCAGCATCAAACTCGAGAATTAGACCGAATGGTTTTCACGGGAGTCAGCAAAAGTTAACCAACAAATTGGTGAGACACCCTGATTCTGTTGGTTAAAGCAGATCGTACAGGGAACAGAAATTCAAATGATATCTACTTTGGATATTCAACGTACTCAAACTCAATCCGTTCGAGATTGTATCGCTCTCTTCGCTCAGAGAGTTCATAGAAATCTTCGTCGTTCGTGAATATTGTTGGATTTGGATTCGAGCATTGTTGGGCTGCCTGAAGTATTGGGACATCTTTGGCCTGAATCTCGAGGACCTCAGCGAATGCTTGTACCGTCGGATCTGACCGTACTGCACCGAGATCTACGTCACTGACCTCCTGGTAGTTCGGATCTGAAATAAAAGGGTTCGACATCATTTGCGCAAATCGATCCCGGAGCTCATCGGCTGCTTGTTGATTATCAGAATCGCGCTGGATAGCTTGATCAACCTCTTCGTAAATGTACGGAGTGACAAGCACACAGCGCTCGTTATCTATAACCTCTTGAATTCGGGCTTCAGCGTCGGCAGATTTCCGTGTTAAACCGTGGACCCAAACGTTGCTGTCGTAGATATCGACTCGAGATTCGAGGGAAAAGCTCAATCGTCTAATTGACCGGCATACCGCTGACTAACAGACTCTGGTTCGTATAGATCTGGAAGCATTTCTTCAATGTTCCACTCGGTCTGCTCTGAGAGTTCCTCAGTGGCCTCCCATGCCTCATGGGATGAGATACTAGATTGAGAAGCTTCCATAAGGCGGCGGGCAGATTCGTCTGACATACTGGCTCACCTAGTTAGTTATAGAAATGCACCAGGACCAAATAAGCGTTCTGGACCCATCCTCAAGGCAGTGATGGGCCAGCCATTACATTCACACTCCAAGGATCACGCCGTCGTCGAGTGCAACGGTGACCGTTAACACCGACTTGTTCACAGATCGATTCTCGTGGAATCCTCCCCCGAAGAGGCTAGTTTGGTGATGAACGATGTCAGTGCGACCGTTTCAAAATACTATAGAAAAGTCGCCAGTGACGATGAGTTTAAATCAGAGGTATCGAAGCCCGACAGCAATCGACGCCGCCGTGCATCGAGGATGCTCAACGGGAGTGTCACGAGAAACTCGACGTAACCTAATACCAGAGGCGGTTCTCAGCTGTCTCGAGACCGCAATCGAGAAACTTCATTCGGGGAAGTAGCGGTGGATCAACTCGTCGAACGGAACCGAGTCTCCAAACTGCTCGAAGAATATACGCAGAACACCCAGAACGTGGCGGCACTCAAACGTGCTCGTGATCAGGATCTCGCTGTCCATCCAGGACAGGATATCGAATACGTGGTCGTCGACGACGAAAAGACCTCACGAGAGCGGGTTGCCCTCGCCCATAAGGAGATCAAGACTTACGACGGCTACTACGAGACACAGCTGATCCGAACTGTTGAGAGTGTGCTATCACCATTTGGTTGGGACCGAAGAAAGATCCGTCAAGAACTCAGTGAGACACGACAGATGGACGTGACAGTCTTCACTACGCCCAGCGACGAATAAACAGCAAAAGAAGACCCACTCCCTCCCCCCGTCATCGATGTGTAAAACCCTGCGGAAGGAGAGGGATTAGAGCAAGAAAATAGCAGCAACAGAAAGAACTGCTGTAAATACGCAGGAGAGATTCTCAGTTGCCAGAATCCAACCTTATCTTAAGATGGTCTATTGTCTGACGAAGTTTTATGTGGAGGGGGTGAGAAACACATCCGTACTACACCTAATCACGAGGAATGGAGTAGTTCACTTCGACAAACCGAGTGATTGGTTAGGCAGGCTTTGAAATCGTTGAACCCCGCGAAATTAGCACTCTTATCCCACTTTCACATCGGTATTTGCATCTCTTCATATTTCCCTATGGGTCTACATCGCCTATTTACACTTCGATGACGGGGGGAGGGGGTTCTATATTTAGAGAGTTTTACATTCAAGGCAACAGAGGTAGTCTCCAGTACAGACTCAATATCGATTCTGCTACTAATGGAAATTGAGGCACTTCCTAACCGGACTCGAGTTTACACATCGATGACGGGGGGTGTGTTCCAAGAGAGTCCTCCGAAGATGTGGCCCTACTGGTTGTGGAACTCCCTTAGCTGAGCGCTGACCACTGACTGAAGGAGGTCTTCCTGGTTAGCTATCGCTTCCAGACGAGTGTCGTCGACGATCCGATTCATCATCGCTTCCGGATCACTCGTGAATGTAAATTCCATATACATTCCTCTACCTCGTCCTCGACTCTTTCGAGCCGTCGAGATGAGACCATACGTGGAGAGTTCTTTTACGTACTTGACGTAGGTCTCTCGTGTCATTTGGTCAGCATCGATCTGGTCGGTAACCCATTGATAAACTTTGAAGCCGACTGGACTCGGAACCGAACTTCCAGACCTATTGGAGAAGTGGGCGACGGAGGCGGTCGCGTACAGGGAGATCTTTTTCTGGGTTGTCAACCCCTCTATTAACTTCAGTGAGCGATCCTTGTCGATTTCTTCTTGGGACTCACGGACGTGCTTTTCGCGGACTTTCTCGTCACCACGTTCGTCCGCGAGATCACCAGCACCGCGAAATAGGTCGATCGCCTTTCGTGCGTCTCCGTGGCTTTGTGCTGCGAATGCCGATACGAGTGGTATCACGTCGTCAGTCAAGGCATCAGGCCGGAAGGCATCGCGACGGTTCTCGAGTATCTGACGGAGCTGGTTCGCGTCATAATCTGGAAAGTAGACGTCCCGGGGATTGAACGAACTCTCAGCACGACCATCGATATCTTCCATGAATTTGGGATCGTTCGTTAGTGCCGCGACCGATACTTGCCCCTCGATTTCGTTCGTATTACTCGCTCGCGACAGCTGATAGAGCAGTTTCGAGTAGGCAGGTTCGTCGTTTGCCCGTCGTCCAACCAAGAGGTCAATCTCGTCCAGGATGAAAATAACCGAGTCGTAGTGCTCGTTGATGAGTTCGTATAAGCGTCGATATTTTTTCTTCGTCGACACGCCGGTTTCTGGGACACCGACCTCTGCGTCGACGTCGTTTGCGACGGTTTGGACGAGTTCAAAGACGGCTTGATCGAGAGTGTTGATCGGCTGGCAATTAATATCAACAACCCCGAAACGTTCGCCCTTGGATTGGCAGAGATCGACGATCTGTTGAGTGACCGCTCCGATGATGAGTGATTTCCCCGTTCCGGCAGGACCGTAGAGCAGCATATTCGGGGGACGATTTCCTTGGAGTGTGGGTTTCAGATACGAGACAACAGCTTCGAGTTGGTCATCACGGCCGACGATTCGCTCCTCATCGATAATCGTGTCTGGCTCGACGAGATCTCGGTTGACAAAAACCGATGTTTCCCCCTCGTCGTCCAGCATATCCCGAATCGATCGCTGAGTACTACCTTTAGACGCTCCTCGGTCTTGTCCGGAAACCGCGTCCTCTGCGCCATTTTCTCTACCAGCTTCTACGTGTTCTGCGTCACTCGAGGAAGTTCTGGAAGGAGGTCCTTCTTCGAGGGTAGATTGGTCCATCCCATCCTGATCACTACCGACCATACGCTTGCTGTATGCCGAGGCGTTAAAAAGATTCACCTCCTTCGATGTTTATCCATGCGGTCTAGACAATCTATACTCGGTATTCGGCTGATCTCTGATTCCCATGTTGGAACCGACACCGAAGTATATCCAATGAGGGTCTCCCCGTCATCGATGTGTAACGAGAATTTCCGCACCTTCCTGCGATTTTATTATATAGTTTACATAAGTAATTTTCTCTCCCCCTCATCGAAGTGTAACCGGTACGGCCGACACCCCGCCATCGAAGTGTAATCGGGTGACCCCTCCCCCCGACATCGATGTGAAAACGACCATCGGGTTCTAAGCTTTGCCGGCCAGCTACTAGTTTACACTTCGAACACGGGGGGACCGAGAGTAGCTGTCCTTCTAATCGTCCGAGTTGACAGGGCCTTTGTACTTGGATCGGATTTTCTTTCCCTCCCGCCACTGCCAGTAGTAGTAACGGTTGTCGTTGATTTCCTTGATCGTGATCGTAGCCTTCGCCGGAACATCGTCAGGGAGATCATCTGATCGTTCCTCGACGTCGATCTCGTCTGACTCCTCCTCGAGGCGGGTCTCGCGCTCTTTGTACTCAGCCAACTCTTCGGCGTATTGGGCAATATGTTGGAGCCGTTCGGGAGTGGACTCGTTGAGGGTGTTGACCAGATCCGTCGGGATGTCCGTCGGCGGGGTCGGTGGTTCGTAGGACATCAGCTACTGCCTCGTGTTAACCAACACGGGACACCGATCAATAATTTTGTTGGTTAAGTCGGTGGTGGTGATCCAGTCTCTGCTATCTGTAACACCACTCGAAACTGACCTATAGACAGGTTTCGTACTATGTTACACTGTGCTCCGGAGGATCTAACTCGAGGTACTCGCTGCCGTCGAACGCGGTTACACGGTCTCCAAGCTCGCGACGAAGCTTGACCACAGCGAGAGTGACCTACCTCGCCGGCGTTGCCGAAAAAGAACCGAGTGACTTCCTCGTCGAACAGGGGCTCCTCGTCGGCACGACGGAGTTCTTCGCGAAGAGCCACGTCCTCAGGCGGGAGCACGAGGACGAAGAACATCCCTTCGACTGGATGCAGGACGGCGTCTTCGAGCTATTCGACCGGGAGGGACGCCTCTATCGCTGGCAGACCGAGGAGGACCTCGTCAACGTGACAGAAGACCTCCCGTGACGGCGGGGGACCGCGACTGCCTGTGTTAACTGACCTGGTCGTGCTGCTCCGCAACGTGTTCGGCTTTCTCAAGGACCGTCGTGAGACAGCGGTCAGTCATCAATCGACGAAGATGTGCCTCGGCCCCTCAACGGGCGCAGAAAAACTTAACCAACAGATCGGAAGGAACCCATCACCTCGTTGGTTAACTGAGTTAGGACGAGGATCCGTCCTCGAGAACGTCGATGAGCTCCTCCGCCGTTCGACTAATCCGTTCGAGGCGCTCGCGGACGACCTCGGGATCGTCCGACTCCCACGCAGCGAGGTAGAACGCTGACCCGCTGGTGTCGAGCCCGCAGTACCGCCCGACGACGTAGGCGACCGCCTCGGCCTCGAGTTCGCGTTTCGACCGTTCTGTTTCGTCGTCGACGTCGAAGTGTAGCAAGGCATGGGCGTACTCATGGATCAGCGTTCGGGCGAGATCGGCATTGTTCTCTCGGTCACGAATCTCGACGCGCGGTTGCATATCAATGAGGCTGCGCTGCTTGCAGACACCCCTCGCCTCACCGTGGGCCCACTCTTCCTCTGGAAGGATCCGAACCGTCACGCCGAGTTCGTCAGCGGCGTCGATCAGCTGTGGAACGAGATTGCCGGCGTCCCCAGTCGCTTCTGTCTCGAGGTCAGGAAGTGGCTCCCCCTTGGTTTGGGAGATGTCGAATACGGGAGCAGGCTTGAATCCGACGAGCCCTCTTGACCACTCTTCAGGCGGTGTCTCGTCGTAGTCGCAGTCACTGTCCTCGTGGTAGCTGGGCGAATTCTCGCATTCCGGGCACTGCTTGGTGATGATCGGTGCCCAGATCCAGATAGCCTGTTCGCCTTCCTGGACGTGATGGTCGAACTCTTCCTGCCACGTTCGGTAGCCCGCAACGCGAGTCGCGTCGGGATACTGGAGTTTGATCAGGAGCGTATTCCGATGGGAATAGTCGTGGAAGCGACTCTGGACCTCGAGCCACTCCTGGAACTCCGCGCTGGCCTGCGCATCGTCGACGCTGTCGACGAGGTCATCGATCCATGCTTCGATGGTACTGTTCATCTCCTCGTGTCGCGTGTCGGTTTCCTCAAACAAGACCGACGAGTCACTGGCTCTCATCATAATTCATCGACTCGAGTTCACAGCGAGTGCATCAGTTCAGAACGCGCTGCACCCCTTTGGGGCGCACAAAAAACTCACGTCGACGGTTACGGAGTTCGTGTCTCGTCAGCGAAGCCAACCGAAACAAGGTAGTCGAGGAACTCGTCAAACTGCTCGACGTCACTCGAAGTATCGGTTGGCGAGGTGGCGGGTCTACCCGATGGCCCATCAGAAGGCTAGATCAGTTTCTACCCTCGGTAGATGCGCTCGAGAGTAACAACGGTTAGGCGCAGTCGACAACTGGCATCTGCTATATAACTGACCCGGTGAACATCTTGGGGGCGCATGGTACCTGCCCGGCGCACGTTCTCTAGAGTGTCATGTCGAAACATGCATTCATACTCCTGTCCCATCCGGAGTATCCCGGCAAGTTCGCCAACCCGCTGACCTACGCCATACAGCTCGACGACGCTGGCCACAACGTTGATGTGTACTTCGACGGGGAAGCCACGTACTGGTTCGACGGTCTCGAGGAGCGGCCCCAGCCCGCGCTGGACGCCTACACCCGTGCGAAAGACCGTGCTCTCATCGCGGGCGTCTGCGATCATTGCGCCTCGTTCAAGGGCGTCGCGGAGGCCGTCGAAGCCGAGGGGTTCGAGATCGAAGGGACTGAACACGCGCCGGACGTGGCTGGGTTAGTCGACGAGGGGTACGAAATTCACACGGTGTAATAGTACTCCCCGTCGCGCTTTTGCTTTCGGTCGAGTTGGCTTCCAGGCTTGTTGACTCGAGGCCGGTCTGTTCGCTCGTCGCGGCGGAACGTCACGCCCAGCGAGGAAAGGAAGTCGTTCATCCCCGTACGCATGGGCTGTGGCGAGGTCGCCTCCCCGTATGTCCCGGATTCACCGTCGAAGACGACCAGTCGATCCGACACTCGACTGATCAAAAAGAGGTCGTGGTCGATCACGAGCAGCGGTCGGTCGCGCTGGCGGGCGAACCGCCGGAGCTGGTCAGCGACTGCGACACGGCGGTCGACGTCGAGAAACGCCGACGGCTCGTCTAGGAGGTAGAGATCCGCCTCCCGAGCGAGACACAGCGCGACCGCAACCCGCTGAAGTTCGCCGCCGGAGAGCGCAGAGAGCGGGCGATCGAACAGTTCCTCGAGGTCGAACGGCTCCGCGACCCGCGTCTCGAAGGCCTGCGACCGGATGTCGGTAACCCGAATGAACCGTTCTCTGACCGTCTCGTCGCCGTCCGGGACGACGTACTGCGGTTTGTACGAGACGGTTGCGTGGTCGGGAATGGTCCCGATATCGGACTCGAGTTGCCCTGCGAGCAACTTCGCGAACGTCGTTTTTCCGAGGGCGTTCGCCCCGACGATTCCGATCGACTCACCCTCGTGGATGGCACCGGCCTCGACGGTCAGCGAAAACTCCTCGAAGCCAACCTTGAGGTCCGGGTATTCGAGGACCACCTCCGTCTTGGGGATCGACCGCTCGCGCGGCCCCGGGAACGTGATCGATTTCCTCCGAATTTGGACGTTCTCCTGTCGGAGCTGTCCCTCGAGGAACTGGTTGATGCCCTCACGTGAGCCGAGTCGCTGAGAGACGACGCCGAAATTCCCAGGCTCTCCGTAGGTGACGTGAATTCCGTCGGCGATAAGATCGAGGGTTGCGAGGTCGTGTTCGACGACTACCGCCGAAGCACTTGCTTCGGTAATTCGGTCGCGGATCGTCCGGGCAACCATCAATCGACGCTCGACGTCTAAAAACGACGAAGGTTCGTCGAACAGGTAGAGGTCGGCGTCGGTCGCCAACGTCGTTGCGATCTCGAGGCGCTGTCGCTCGCCGCCCGAGAGAGTTTCGATCTGACGATCGAGAAGCGGCGTCAGGTCGAGATCCGCCGCGAGGTCATCGGTTTCGTTTGGGTGTGCGGCCAACCGCTCTCGCACCGTCTCATCCGCAGCCGCTTCGTCCGCAAGCCGCTCGACTCGTTGGCGCTTCGTCGCCGTCGTCACTTCACCGTCGCGGAGCTGTTCGAGGTGCGTCTGGAGCACTGTACCGCGAAATGCGTCGATTGCCCGGTCCCAGTCAGGGTTATCCTCGTGTCCGAAGTTCGGAACCGTCTTCCCGGCGAGGATTCGCAGCGCCGTACTCTTTCCGATCCCGTTACGTCCGAGCAGCCCGATTACGGTTCCGTCTTCGGGCATCGGTAGTTCGTAGAGCCGGAACCCGTTGTCGCCGTACTGGTGGACGAGTTGGCCGGTTTCGGCGGGAAGCGGTACAATCCGGATCGCGTCGTTGGGGATCTTCTTCTCGATGAGCTTGTGCTCGCCCATGACGAGAGCGTCGTCGATGTGTAACTCTCCGTCCTCGGTGACGTGGAACCCTTCGCGTCCCGAACGGTTGAGCGGGTCGTACTTGACCGCAATGTCTCTGACCTCGTCGGTCACCTCGTCCTGGTCGATGATTGCGACGTACTCCGCTTCCTGAAAGTCGCTTGAATCTGTCATGGTATGGTGGGAAGCCGCGTCTCGTTGTAGTTGGTGTTCCATGCGACCGACGAGGGGACCGAAGGCCGCGCCCTCGACTCGTTTTGCCCCACGCGAGAGAGCTACGCGGACTCCTGCTGAGCCAGCACGATGAGTGCCGTACTCGGCTCGAGAGCACGGGGTGCGATGTCCTGATCGCCGTCGAAGCGGGCGATGTCACCCGCGGTGACTTCGTGGGTGTCACCGTCGAGTTTCAGTTCGATTTCGCCCTCGAGCAGACAGAAGACGATGTCGCGGCCCGGGTGCGAGTGGCGATCGACTGCCTCGTCTGCCTTAAGTTCCAGTCGGATCGTCTTTGGCTCCGACGTCGGGAAGACGTTCGCGTGCGGTGTTTGCTCCAGTTCTGAGAGGGATCGGATCGTTGGCATACGTGATTCACGTACGCGGTTGTCGCTCAAAAGCGAGGTGTCGAATACATTTGTTCCAGTGTTAATACGACTCAAGTTCCCGTCCAGTAGGTGGCGACATCACTCGTGGAAGTGACTCCACGTTCACGCGAAGGAGGATGTCAAGTATCGAATCGCTTCAGTCCACCCTGTTCGGCGTTGACTGTACGACGCTCGAGCACGCGCTCGTACCACTCAAGTTCGGCCTCTTTCCGCCGGTCGTCCCACTCGAGGAGTTCGGCCATGTGATCAGCGATCGTCTCGACGGCATCGAGACCCTGACACGATTCGTACCCGACGGTACACCGGCGGAACACGACATCCGTCAGGCGCCGCGCGTACTCCTCCTCGACCGCGACGGTCACCTGTGCGAGGACGTCGTACGTGTGTTCACAGAGTGGCTCCGCGAGCCGCTCGTCGTGTTCTGCTCGGTCGACGACCACATCGGCGCGAGAACCGTACAGCTTCTGCAGGTGTTCGACGACCGACTGCGGGAGGCTTCCGCCGCTTGAACGGTGCCCCCATCCGCCTGGAAGCGGCTCCGTCGCAGTCCGACAGGAGCGTTCGACGCCGAGGTACTCGGCGACCATATCGGTCGCTTCCTCCGCGGCGTGACGGTACGGCGTGATCTTGACCCCGACAAGCGAGAAGAGTCCGCTGATATCGTCCCTGTGGTCGATGACGCGGTGCTCTCGGGAGACGTCGGACGCCCGGCCAGTCGAGCCGGAATCATAGAGCGGTCGTACGCCGGCGTAGGAGTACAGTACGTCGCCTTTCGAGAGGTCGGGGAAGTACCGCCCGACCTCCTTGAGCAGGTAGTCGACGTCGGCGTCGGTCGCAGCCGCGTCGGCGGGATCCCCGTCGAACTCCGTGTCGGTCGTGCCGACCAGCGAGAAGCCGTTCCACGGAACGACGAAGACGATGCGGTCGTCAGTCGTCGGCAGCGTCAGCGCGTGGTCAGTCAGCTTCGGGACGACGAGGTGGATCCCCTTGGCCGGGTAGACGAACTGTTCGTCGGCGTAGCCCCCGAGCACATCGTCGATCCACGGACCGGCCGCGTTAATAATGGCGTCGCCCTCGACGTCGATCGATTCCCCGGAAAGTTCGTCGTCGATCCTGACGCCCACGACCGATCCGTTCTCGACGCACAGATCAGTTACCGCTGCGTGGTTCAGCACCGTCGCTCCGTGGTTCGCGGCGTCAATGACGTTCTCGAGACAGAGTCGTTCGACGAACTCGATCTGCCGGTCGTGGTAGGCGAATCCGCCCTGAAGTCCGTCCGTCGGGATCGCCGGTTCGAGGTCCTGAAGCGCCTCAGGCGAGAGATATCGGTGATTCGGCATGGACTTGCCGTAGGAGAGGGCGTCGTAGAGAATCATCCCGAGGCGGAGCTTCAGCCGAGCGAGGCGGCTCTCGTCGTATTGGGGAATGAGGAACGTCAGTGGATCGACGAGGTGTGGCGCGATTTCGGCGAGTGTCTCCCGCTCCTGCAGGCTCTCAAAGACGAGCGAGAAGTCGTACTGCTCCAAGTATCGGAGTCCGCCATGGGCCAGCCTGGTCGATCCGGCCGTCGTCCCGGACCCGAAGTCAGCCTGTTCGACGAGGAGGGTATCGATGCCGCGCATGGCCGCGTCTCGCGCGACGCCGGCACCGGCAATACCGCCCCCGACGATCACGAGATCGTACGATCCGGCGATCGAAGTCCGGTCCGGCCGGCGTTGTCCGAACCCTGTTTCTCGGTCACTCATACTCGACGCTCAGCCGTACAGACGGATAGGGGTTGAGGGGAAGATATCGGGGTCCTTCTTTATCCCTTTCTCGAGGACGGTACTCGCTGTCACTGACGGTACTGCGTCATGCCTTTCAAGGGAGTCGTTCGACCAGTGGGTATCAGTAGGCAATACTCGAGACCGATCCATCCTTGTGACTGTAGTGTGACGTAACGCCACCGAAATGTCCGAGGAAGATTATGGATTCGACACCCTCGTCACCCGATTCGACGAGGACGGTTCCGGCGCATCGGTAACCGGCGACGTCGTCCCGCCGATCCACCTCGCGTCGACACACGAGATGGACCGCCCGGGTACCGCCGACCATGGGTACAAGTATACCCGGTTCGGGAACCCGACCCGAGACGTCCTCGAGAGTCGACTCGCGAAACTCGCCGGCGCGGCGCACGCGACCGCCTGTGCGTCCGGCACCGCGGCGATCGCGGCGACGTGTCTCGCGGTGCTCGAACCCGGCGACCGCGTAGTGGCGTTCGACGGGATCTACGGCGGGACGCGACTCCTCTTCGAGGATCTGGTCGTCGATTCACTCGGGGCGACCGTTGAGTACGTGGACGCGACGGATACCGATGCAGTCGCCGACGCCGTCACCGACGACACCGCGCTCGTCTGGATGGAGTCCCCAACGAATCCACTGTTACGGCTCTGCGACCTCGCTGCGATCGGCGAAATTGCTGCGGCCGAAGACGCCACGTTTGTCGTCGATAACACCTTTTCGACGCCGTACTTCCAGCGCCCGCTCGAGTTCGGCGCCGACGTCGTCGTCCACAGTACGACGAAGTACATCAACGGTCACAGCGACTCGATGGGCGGCGTCGTCCTCACGAACGACGACGCGATCGAGACCGCGATAGATCACGTCCGGGCGTACGAACTCGGCGGGACGCTGTCGCCGTTCGACTGTTATCTCACGCTTCGCGGTCTCCGGACACTTCCGCTTCGGATGGACCGACACGAGGCGAATGCACGCCGTATCGCGGAATTCCTCGCCGATCACCCAGTCGTCCGTCGCGTCCGTTATCCGGGACTCGAGTTACACCCCCAACACGCCCTCGCCGAGGCACAGATGGACGGGTTCGGCGGAATCGTCTCGTTCGAACTCGACGCATCGGAAGCCGAAACGCGGGCTGTCCTCGAGGAACTCGATGTGTTCACGCTCGCCGTGAGCCTCGGCGGTACTGAATCGCTCGTCGACCATCCCGCGACGATGTCAGCGTCGTACCTCTCCGACGCCGAGCGGGAGGCGGCCGGGATCTCGGAGTCGCTCGTTCGGATTCCTGTCGGTATCGAGTCTGTCGATGACCTCCGTACCGACCTCGAGCAGGCGCTTGCAAACCTCTGACGGTCACCGGTTTAGATTGTTGGTGGGGACGTCGCCACCGTCCACCGCGTTTCAGCGGAGGCGTCAGACTGGTTGTCCCGTCATTCGTCGGTATCGTCGCTCGTCTCGTCGGCGGTGTTCGGTAACACCTCGAACGGACGCATCATGTCGTAATCTTCGTGCTCGATCATGTGGCAGTGCCACATGTACTCGCCCGTCTGATCGTTGAACAGCCCCTCGTACTCTCCGAAGTGGGCGATTACGTGCACCACCTCCGCTGGATCGACGGTGACGACGTCGTTCCAGCCCAGCTCGTACGGCTCGGGCGACTCGAGCGCGTTCGGGTCGATGCCGTCAGCCTCTGGGTCGTAGTCGCTCATCGGCTCCCGGCCGACCACCTGGAAGTGGACGAGGTGGAGATGCATCGGGTGGGACATCGCGGTATTGTTGGCGATGCTCCAGATTTCGGTCGTTCCAAGTTCTGGCTTCTCGGTAACGGGATCGTCAAGTGCATATCCTAACGGTTGGTCCTGATTCCCGAGGAGGTGTTTCATCCGCCCGTACTCGTCGCTGCTTGGGACCAGCGTGAGGTGTCTGTGTTGGTCGGCCGCGTCGACGGGCAGTTCTGGCACATCTGTCAATTCATCGGGTATCTCCCCGGCATCCTCGACGGGGTCCGAGTTTTCGACATCAACGAGCATGATCTCGGAGAGCGGCTTCGTCTCCTCGCTGTGCTCCTGCGAGCCACGATACAGCGACGGCGCGTCGTTGTGGAGGAGCAACGTCTCGCCGGCGTAGTCGGAGAAATCGACGACGATATCGGCACGCTGACCTGCTCCGAGTTCGAGGCGGCCATCGATCTCGACGGGGTTCGCGAGGAGACCGCCGTCGTTCCCGATCTGAACGAACGACGGGCCATCGTCGCCCGTCTCGCTCGCAGATTCGTCGTACTCGCGCAACTCGAGGGTATAATACCGACTATTGGATCCATTTAGTAGCCGGAACCGGTACGGTCTGGGCTCGACGGAGAGCCGGGGCCAGGCTTTCCCGTTGACTACCGGGATATCCCCGTAGAACTCGGGGACGATACTCGGTTCAGGATACGAATCGTCCCCGCCTCGGTCTCCGGATACTGCCGACGGGTAGAATAGCGCCCCGTCCTCATTGATGCTCCGATCCTGCAGTACAAGCGGAATCTCGTATTCGCTGGCGGGCAGTCCGAGTTCCCGCTCGTGGTCGTCTCGAAGAAGGTAGAAGCCGGCGAGTCCGGCGTAGACGTTCAACCGGGTGATCCCGATTGCGTGGTCGTGATACCACAGGGTCGCCGGTGGCTGATCGTTGACGTAGTAGTAGTCCTTTTGCTCGAACTTCGGGCCCGTTTCTGCGAAGTCGCGAGTGAACCACGCCTGTGCGTGGCCGTCGCTCGCGGCTTCGACGTTTCCGCCGTGGAGGTGCGTGACGGTTCGAATTCCGTCAATATCGTACGGAATCATTTCCTCGTGCACCGTCGTATCAACGGGCAGGAGGTGTTCGTCCGGCAGGTCGTTCTGCCACCGCACGTATATCGGCTCGCCCCGTTCAGCCTCGATCGTCGGACCGGGGAACTGTCCATCGTATCCCAAGACGGTCGTCGCCGGCAGATCGCTGTGGAGTTGCTGCTCAACCTCGCGCATTTCGATCTCGTAATAGGGATGGCCGTCTTTCGTCCCGGTCGGCTCCGCCACCCCCGAACGCGGCACCTCGTCGACCCACTTCTCGAGGTCCGGCGACGAGTGGGCCGCCACGGTCGTCGGCTCCGGTGTTCCCGAATTCCCGGTTTCCGATTCGGAATTTGGCGGTATGGAATCCGCGGAACAGCCTGCGAACGCGGAGATACCCGTCGCACTGGTTGCCAGAAGAAGCTTCCGGCGCGAGATACCCGTTTCGGGTGACCTGATCGGCTCGTCCATAAATGGGTATATGAATTCCCGTCGAATAGCGGGTCTCGCTCGTTCTTATCTGGCGGGAACCGAGGGAATATGTTTGGCAATGCATTCACGTAGTCCTTGGGTCGCTATCGGAACCGAGGATCGCTCCAATCACCACTGGTTCGAAATCTGCCGAGACCAGATGAACTGTTTCCTGCCCGGGATTTTATTCTAGTTTAATATAGATAGAGTAAATCTTTACATAACAGAATATATAAATTACTTCAGCTAGTTGTAATCTGTAGCTATCGGTGAACTTCATTCGATGGTAAGAGAGTGTCACAGTTCCTCGTACAAACTCTACGACCGCGCCCTTGAGTCCCTCGTCGGTGGCGTCAACTCGCCGGTACGGGCCGAACCGAGGCCGACGCCATCGTTCGTCGACCGTGGCGACGGAGCCGAACTCGTCGACGTTGACGGAAATCGGTACTGCGACTACATTATGGGATACGGTCCGCTCTTGTTCGGTCACGATCTCCCCGAACCCGTCCGCGAGGGGGTTTCGGAGGCGGTCGCCGATGGACCGATGTACGGCGTCCCGACCGACGTCGAGGTCGAACTCGCAGAATTCATCATCGACCACGTCGAGAGCGTCGAACGGCTCCGATTCGTTAACTCCGGGACCGAAGCAACCGCCGCGGCCGCACGCCTTGCACGCGGGTACACGGGCCGAGACAAGATCGTCGTCATGCAGAGTGGCTACCACGGCGGCCACGAGTCCTTTCTCGTCGACGGTAACGTCGACGACCGAAAGCCGGGCAGCGCGGGCGTTCCGGACGCTTTCGCCGCGGAGACGATCCCAGTACCGTTCAACGACGAGGACGTGATTCGCGATGTCTTCGAGCGCCACGGGTCGGAGATCGCAGCCGTCCTGACCGAACCGTTGCTTGGCAACTGCGGGATCGTTCTCCCGGTCGAAGGCTATCACGAGACCCTCAGGGACCTCTGTGACGAACACGGATCGCTGCTCATCTTCGATGAGGTGATCACCGGCTTCCGGGTCGGCGGGCTACAGTGCGCCCAGGGGAAATACGGCATCGAACCGGACCTCACGACGTTCGCGAAGATCATCGGCGGTGGTTTCCCAGTCGGTGCGATCGGCGGCCGCGCCGAAATCATGCAGGCGTTCGCTCCAACGGGCGATGTCTTCGAATCAGGGACCTTCAACGGCCACCCGGTGACGATGGTCGCCGGCCTCGAGACGCTTCGGTTCGCGAGAGAGCACGACGTTTATTCGCACGTCAACGAACTCGGGAGACAACTTCGGTCCGGACTACAGGATCTCGTCGAGGAACACACCCCCGAATACACTGTTACCGGTATCGACTCAATGTTCAAGATACTGTTCACTCGAGACGCACCCGACACGATGGACGGTCACTGCCGGGCGGGCTGCAAGCAGCGGCCGGAATGCCCGCGCTTCGAGCTGTGTCCGAAAACCGGGGCCGACGTCCGCGCCGGCGAGACCGATCGGTGGAAGCGAACCTTCTGGCCGGCGCTGGCCGATCGCGGCGTATTGCTCACGCCCAACCAGTTCGAGAGTCAGTTCGTCAGCTACGCTCACACCGAGGACGACATCGAACGAACACTTGATGCGTATCAGGAGGTTCTCTCGACGAAGGTTGGTTAAGACCGTGGCCGTTGTGGCTGTCATCGCGGTCTAGTTCGGACACCGATTGTAGATCGATTCGGACAGACCTTGTCGACGACCCCGAACCCAATAACTTCACGCTACGAATATATTCGGCACAGGGGGCTTCCCGTCCGCCAAGTAGTATCCACTACGACGATGACGACCGAGCTCAACCTGCGAGGGCAGCCCAATGACGAGTACCGGACCCGACTTTTTGAGACGTTGACCGATGCAGAAACCGGCGATGTCTTCGCAATCGTCGCCAAGGAGGATATCGATCCATACCTCGTTCGGTATCAGATCGAACACGATCGCGCCCTCGAGTGGGAGTACGAGCATCCGGACGCAGAACCGCGAGAACTCCGGCTGACGGTGGGAGAGCCGCTCGAGGGTGAGTTTGGAACGATCGACGTCCGGGATCTAAAACCCCAGCGTCGTCACGAAGCACTTCTCGAGATTTTCGACACGCTCGAGGCCGGCGAGGGGTTCGTCCTCGTGAACGATCACGACCCCAAGCCGCTGTACCACGAACTCCGCTCGATGTACGGGGACGTCGTCGGCTGGGAGTACGCCAGCGAAGGCGACGGCGAATGGCGGGTCGAAATCGAAAAGACGGCCGCATCGGAGGCCGACGGAGAGGACGTCGTTACTCGGTACGACGTTCGGAAGATCCCGAAACAGGAGCGCCACCCGACGATCCACCACCGGTACGGAATGCTCCCCGACGGCGGAACGATGGAACTGATCGCCCCGCACGAGCCCCGGCCGCTCCGCCAGGAGTTCCGCCAGCAGTACGGCGACACGTTCGACTGGGAAATCGTCGACCAGGAACCGGGTCGGTGCCGCGTTCACATCACGAAACGAAGCGACGCCGACGGTGACGCCTCGAGCGGTATCGAAACCGATGCGAACGACGCGGCGGTCGACGGGGAATCGCTCGAGACGACCGCCGAACTCGACGTTCGAGATCTCCCGCCCGCCCAACGGCACGAACGGATCTTCGACGCATACGCCGAGTTGGCGGGTGGCGAGGGATTCGTACTGGTGAACGACCACGACCCGAAGCCGCTGTACCACCAGTTCGAGGCCGAAGCTGGGCCCGAATTCCGATGGGAGTATCGCAAGCGAGAGCCGGGCGAGTTCCGGGTGTTAATCGGTAAGGCTGACGCGAGCGGGGCCGAACTCGAGGCAAGTAACCACTCGAGCAGGGAGGAAACGGGATCCGAAGCCCCGTTCTGACGCTCTTCGCACTCTTCGCCATCACCGCACCAGAGAATGCGTCACTCAGTAAGGCTTTGCACTGTCTGATAAATCTCGTCGATTTTCTCCTCCTGCTCACCATTCGAATCAGAAATGCTTTCGATTTCTTGGGCAACCTCCTCAGTTTGCTCCACTAATTCGTCGATCATGCTGGCAACTTCTTCGGTTGATGCAGCTTGATCGTCGGTTGCATCCGAGACCTCCTGAATTCCCTCGGACGCTTCTTCGACCGTCTCGACGATATCCTGTAGCTTTGCCATCGCGTCTTCGACTCGATCTATTCCTTGCGATACGTTAGTCGTCATCTCGTCGAGACTCTCAACGGTCTCTTCCGTCTCTGCTTTGATCGCATCGACCGTTTTTTCGATTTGTTTGGCATTGTCTTGCGACTCTTCGGCGAGAGACTTGACTTCGTTCGCGACGACAGCGAATCCATCGCCACTCTCGTCGGCGTGGGCAGCCTCGATAGAGGCGTTCAAAGCCAATAGATTCGTTTGATCCGCAATATCTGAGATTACTTCGACTACCTCGTCGATTTCGTCAACGCGTTCGCGTAATTGGTCAACGTCAGCGGCAACGTCTCGAGTGGACCGATCGACTGTCTCCATCGCGTCGATAGCTCTTGTTGCGGCCTCCTGACCGTCGCTTGCAAGTTCCTCGGCATTTTGGCTCGTCGCTGCGACGTCGTCCGCAGTTGCTGCGATCTCCTCTACAGTCGCACTCATATTCGAGACTTCTTCGGCGACGCTAGCGATATTCTCGGTCTGTCTATCGGAGAGTGTATGGATCTCGGCCGATCGTTCTGCAACATTTTCGGCCATCTTTTGACTTTCAGTGACCAGGTCGTCGACTTCTGAAGCGACTCGTCTCTGTCGATCGAGTTCCTCCTTCAGATTCTCGTTCGCAGCATGAATGTACGTGTCCATCACCACCTGCTGGTCAATATTTATGATTTTGAACAGGGCCATCACGTACTCTACCGTCTGGTCGATAAGCTCATCCGGGGTTAGCGCGCCCTCTTCGGTTCGTTCTTTCATTCGCTTCCCAATTGCGTCGACTAACCCGCCGAAATAGACGCTGTATGCTCCGAGATAGATTTTCGGACCGAGCCCGAGCATATTGTGAATTTGGCCGATCCGTGCACGCTGATTGAAGTACTCCTTGTCGTACGAACCGCTCCCGAGATCGGTCAGATATGACGTGTGGGCCTGCTTGAGTTGATCAAACGATTTCGTGGAGCGATCGAGAAACACGAGCGCTTCTTCGTGATCGTGAATGTGCCGTTCTAACTCATCCGTCAGCGCCGGCGCCTCGGATTCGATCAGCTCGTCCAATTCGGCGAGCGCGGCGATATCGTCGCTCGTGAAATCCGTGAAGGATTTTCGCCATCGAATCTCCGAACGATCGATGCCGAGTTCTTTCCTGAGTTCGGACCCGTCGACGGTCTGTCGTTGTTCGCTAGAGACTCGAACAGATTCGCTTTGAATAGAGTTCATATTCGGGGATAATAGCCAGAGCATGTGAGTCTACTGGCGAATCAATTCCCGGAAACTGTTTTTACCGCCGACACTACTGGTCGTATCGGAATACGTTACGGAACGAGCTGATCCTCTCCGTCGTATATCGTGATTGCATCGACAGGACAGACTCGAGCGGCCATTTTCGCTTGCAACTCACTGTCCGTAGGGACCTCTCGAACGTACGTATCTTGTTCTACCTCGTCACTCCCGACGAGCGTCGCTTTTCCAGCGCCACGATCCTCGACGAATTTCTCCCACTCCGCGACGCAATTGAACATTCCGACGCACGTATCCTGGTTGAATTCAACACGCATTCTAGCTCACATCGTTACTGCTGGTGAGGTCACTATTGAAGGTTCGTTGTCGACAGCCCTATACTGATTCGACGGCGTCGAGAACCTCGTCGTAGGGTGGCTCGTTCGTCGGGTCGTCCGCAGTCCACTCGTATTGGATTGTTCCGTCCTCACTAAGGATGAATACTGCTCGGTTAGCAATTCCGTGAAGGCCCAGTTCGGGAATGTCGGTCTCGAGTTCGTAGGCTTCGATTGCGTTTCTATCCGTGTCGCTGACGAGGTCGAACTCGATTCCGTGTTCGTCGTGGAATGCACTTTGAGCGAACGGCGAATCGGCGCTGATTCCCAGCACCGTGGCATCGGCGTCGGCGAACTGATCCAGCTTTTCTTGGAGTGCGATCATTTCGTTCGTACATGGCGGCGTGAACGCACCCGGGAAGAACGCGAGGACAACCGGTCCGTCTACGAGGTAGTCCTCGAGGTCGAAGTTTTCGGGTAGATTAGCGCCCAACCGCTGAATCGGTGGGCTTGTCGGTGTGACCACGTTTGACGCCACTCCGGTGGAGACTCGCTAGTTTAGACTACGCAGGTAGGTGTGATCCACTATCAGGTGAATGTCATCAACCCTCCATTTTGACGTCTCGGCCATCAACGAGCCGAGTTACTGATTCCTTCGACGTGGACTTTGGTGACGTGGCCACCGCAGCCGCACTGATCGATGTATTCCCAGTTGAGTCCGTCGTATTCGTCCTCGAGAGCATCGTAGAGGAACGTCTCGGGATGCCCTAACTCGGCGTGTGTGACGAGATTAACGTGGTTTCCAGCCGTCGTATGCTCGATCGCGTCGATCGCATCGTGAATCGCGAGTTCGCTGTTAGCGGCGTATTTCGGTTTCTCGAGGTTCGCCGACCAGGAGTTGTCGTGAATTCTGTCGGTGATCGGCTCTGCTTCCTTCTCATGGTCGTGATTGTGGTCGTGTTCCGTTGGCGAACTCATGATCTTTACTTAGCGCGGTAACCGTATACAGATGCGGGTTGGTCCCGATTGTCGGGAAGACATCTATAGCCTGACCGTAGCCGCGCAGAGAGACCGAGTTACGTGTAATAAGAGTAGCAATGAAGACATTCGGGTATACGCCCAATTCACTGAGAAACATACCGATCAGTACTGATGAGTGCTACGCGCCAATCTGGGAGGGGTTGTAGCTGCATCCACCCCGAAACATGTATCGACCGGCATCAAGGTCGGTATCTGATCGCAGTATACCGGTTGACTCGCAGCCACGACGAACGGGTTCGTACGGGAACGGTCAGTGACCGCCTGGAGGTAAGTCCGGCGAGTGTCACAGAGATGTTCGATCGGCTCGAATCCGAGGGACTTGTTGACTACGAGAAACAGAAAGGGGTCACAGTGACTGCTCGCGGGGAGAAAGTCGCTCGAGAACTTGTCCGACGGCAACGCGTCGTCCGGGCGTTCTTCGACTCGGAACTGGGAATTACACTCTCTCCGGAGACTGGTTATCGCATTGGTTTCGTTCTCCCTGACGAGGGAATCGATCGACTTCGGAAGCTCGTCGACGACTCCAGCGGATACACCCGATCCGATGAGTGATGGCAAAGCGTACCTGTTGACGGTGCGGGAAGACTGCGAATCGAACGTCGTCTCCACGATCGAGAGATACTACGGTGAACTACTCGACTCGGTGGTCGTTCGCCCGTCGGATATTGACGGTGTCATCCACATCGACGCCGCCTACGAACTTCCGCAGGAAGCACTCGAGCGGATCGCAGAAATTGAAGACGTTCGTCAACTCGAACGATAGATCGACGTCACCGATCCGGAATCGTTCGCAAAACTGTCTGCGGACGTCAGTACCGAACTTAGTACGGATTCGAATATTGAGATCCAGATCACGGCTCAAGGTAATCGATAAGCACTGTGTTGACGTACTTCTTGATACGTTCTACTCGGGGACTCTGATGGACTGATACTATTCGAATCAATACCATAGACGTTTGGGCGGGAATTAGTCTCGGTACTCCACATGACAATCGATCCAGGTCAGTTGCCCGTGTCTTCGGTGAATCGAGCCCGTAGCAAACCATTGTATCCTTGACTGTCCAGCAACCCCTTATTAGACTACGCCGCGAATCAATTCGCCATTTCACATATCTGAAGCGACGAACTAGAAATCGCAGGATGACTGCTGATGACACACCGAGTATGAGGGTAGTCGACAAGGTTGCTACCCGTACGGGTGTCGATCCAGAAGAGTTACCGCCGCTTTACGACGCAATCAACCCTGATGTAATTGAGACAGTACTCCAAACTGACTCTGCACGGGTCGTTTTCGAATATGCTGGTCATACAATCATAATTACCGAAGAAAGTCAAATTCGCGTAGAATCATCTGAGAAGAGCACCGATTAGGATGCATTCTTTACGCAGTGAAACACCGAAACTGGTAGATTTGGTACAGAGTCTCTGAGAGATACGTCTCAGAACGGGGATATTGGAGGAATAGACGGGTGTACCGAACACCTATGGCGTATCTACGAAGAAGTTGGGTCTACGAAAAACTAGGACGGTTAGACAGTGTGAACGCTATGCTTCCACACTTGGAATTTGAGACGACTGTGCTTCCATATATTCGAACGCGATCGATTTGGCGTCCTCGAGGTCCTCGACGAGGCCAAGTTCCGCAGGTTCGGTTCCGTTCACTCGAACGAAGTATCCCCAGCCGCCGAAACTGTTCGGCTCTTGGACGTCGGTGATACGAAGAGTGAGGTTTTGGTCCGTGTGCGTATACGCGATTCGCGTATACTCTCGGTTCATGATCGGATCGTAGATCGTTCGATCAAATTTCTGTTCCCAGTTACCGGGGAGTGAGTCGTGCTCGGACATATTTCATGGTCGGTCCGGGGGACGAATGGGCGTTCTGACGAAGATATTCAGCCAATAGATAAAAGGAACAACCACTGTTCAAAGCGGTAGGATCCGACGGCTATGGACATTGATTTTAGTTTCAGTTTAAAAATGAGGCGTGGACCATTGCTGACTGAGCGGCAACGGTCCATCTCGGGTACGGATAGAACTACAGGTCGACGGATTCTCCGCCCCTAATCGTGGCTTCGACTCGAATTTCCATTGCCGCTTTCATGCTCGAAGGCATAACGTAGTCAAGATGCCCCTAGGAAAGCGGGATCTCCACCAGAGACATCCCGCCTCCGAGTGCTTCCTCCAGCGCCACACTGAGCTCGTCTCGAGTGGACGGACGGTAGCTGTCGATCCCGAAACTTTCGGCAAACGTGGTGAAATCGGGGTTAGTCAGTTCAGTGCCGACGGATGCGCCGGTGTGTGCGCGTTGCTTCTTCGAGATGAGACCGTAATCGTCGTCGGTGAAAACGACGATCGTGAACTCGCAGCCGAGTCGGGTTGCGGTTTCGATTTCGGCGGCGTTCATTAGGAAGCCGCCGTCGCCGGTCGCGGCGACGACATTGGCGTCGGTCGCGAGGTCGGCGGCGACGCTGCCCGGAACCGCGATTCCCATCGTCGCCAACCCGTTCGAGATGACGCAGGTGTTGGGCTCGTACGTCGGGAAGCGGCGAGCGATAGCCATCTTATGATTGCCAACGTCAGAAACGAGAACGTCGTCTGCATCCATTACCTCTCGGAGGAGGGGAAGCACGCCACGAACGGTAAAGGGCGCCTCGGCTGCCGGTGTTCGTTCAAGGTCGTCGACGATCGCCTCTCGAAGCGGTGCGTACCAGTCTGCGTCGTCCGTGATCTCTATTTCTCGGCACCATTCGGTTATCTCCTCGAGCGTTCGCCCGATGTTCGCCACGATTTCGACTTCCGGATTGTACGCTTCGGAGACCTCCGCAGGTTCGGTGTCGACGTGAACGAGCGTCGTCTCGGTCAGATCCCACACCGCCGGGTCGTGTTCAGCGATATCGAATCCGACGGAAATGACGAGATCTGCCCTGTGAATCGCCTGGAGTGCTTCCCCGTCGGGTCCAGAATCTAACGTCAGTAGCGACTGTGACATCGCATCGGAGACGGCACCTTTCCCCATGTACGTCGAGACGGCTGGGACATCCGTCTCCTCGACGAATGCTCGAAGCGCCTGTGCAGCGTGCGTTCTGACTGCCCCGTTGCCCGTGATAACGACTGACCGATCCGCCGCCTCGAGTTCGGATAGCAGTCGGTCGATCGACTCACTATCCGGTGGGACGGTCCGAACGCGGTCACGCGTCGGAAGCGGGTCGACGGACGTTTCCCTCTCAGCGACGTTCTCTGGTAACTCGAGGTGTGTCGCACCCGGTTTCTCGTACTCGGCCGTTTTGAAGGCTTTTCGAACTGATTCGTGGACGATATCAGGTTCGTTCAGCTGTGCGTTCCACTTCGTTATCGGCTCGAACATGTCCACGACGTCGATCGCCTGGTGACTCTCCTTGTGAAGCCGCTCGAGACCGCCTTGTGCAGTGATCGCAACCAGCGGACTCTTGTCGAGGTGGGCGTCGGCGACGCCGGTCAACAGGTTCGTCGCCCCCGGTCCAAGCGTCGCGAGACATACGCCGGCCTCGCCTGTCAGTCGCCCGTGAACGTCGGCCATAAACGCCGCTCCTTGTTCGTGTCGGGTCGGAACGAACGTGATCTCCGACTCCTCGAGAGCGAACAGGAGAGCTTCCATCTCTTCGCCGGGAAGGCCGAAGACGTACTCGACACCTTCCTGCTCCAGACAGGCAGTAAGGAGCTCTGCTGCGGTTGTTTCACTCATGTCATTCCACCCAGATCGTTTTGCGGTTGACGAATTCCTTGATCCCCGCCTCGGAGAGTTCGCGGCCGTACCCCGAGTCTTTGATGCCGCCGAACGGAACGCGCGGATCCGACTTCACGAGTTGGTTGATGAAGACACATCCTGCTTCGATTTCTCGAGAGAGACGCCGTCCGCGGCGTCTGTCCTCCGTCCAGATACTTGCCCCGAGGCCGAATTCCGTCTCGTTTGCCGTCCGGATCGCCTCGCTCTCGTCGTCGACTTCGAAGACCGCTGCGACAGGACCGAACGTCTCCTCACTAGCGGCTGGACAGTCGTCGGGGACGTCGACGAGAACCGTCGGCGGATAGTACGCGCCGTTGCTTTCAAGCGGTTCACCGCCGGTCACCGTCCGTGCACCTGCTTCGAGACTCGCCGTAACCTGTGCATCGAGTTCCTCGAGGATGGCATCGGTCGCTAGTGGCCCGACGTCCGTTTCCGGATCGGTCGGATCGCCGACCGTGAGAGATTTGATTTCGTCGACGAACCGCTCGAGGAATTCGTCGTAGACGTTCGTATGGACGAGGAATCGTTTCGCGGCGATACACGATTGACCGCTGTTGAGCATTCGCGCCGAAGCGCCCGTCTCGGCGGCGGCCTCGACATCCGCATCGTCGAGTACAATGAACGGATCGCTGCCACCGAGTTCGAGGACGCTCCGTTTGAGTTGCCGTCCCGCCGTCGATGCGACCGCTCGTCCCGCGGGACCGCTTCCCGTAAGCGTAACACCGCGAACCCGGTCGTCTTCGAGCGCCTCGTCGACGAGATCCGACGTGATCAATAGCGTCTGGAAGGTTCCATCGGGATATCCTGCCTCCCGAAACACGTTCTCGATGGCACGAGAACAGCCCGGGACGTTCGAGGCGTGTTTTAGCAGCACGGTGTTCCCGGCGGTAAGCGCCGGTGCCGCGAATCGAAACACCTGCCAAAAGGGGAAATTCCACGGCATGACGGCGAGTTGTGGACCGAGTGGTTCGTATGCCGTTTTCGCGACGGCGCCGGGCGGACTTGGGTGTCCATCAGGATTGAGATACGTACTGGCGTGTTCGGCGTAGTGGTCACAGACCCACGCACACTTTTCGATCTCCTCGAGCGCCTGGGAAATCGGTTTCCCCATTTCACGCGTGATCGTTTCGGCGTACGATCGATCGTTCGTCCGTAGTTCCGTCGCAGCGTCAGCCAATAGTTGCTCCCGTTCGCGAAGCGGACAGTTTCGCCACCGATCAAATGCGTCGCTCGCGACAGCGAGTGCGTCGTCGACATCGGCGACCGTCTCCGCCTCGTACGTTTCCACACGTTCGCCGGTTGCAGGGTTGATTACGTCCATCTACTCTTCTGTTCCGCCCACGTGACCGTTAGCAATTCTACGAATATCATCGACAGAACGTATTTATGCAAGGGGGAGAAACCGCCGTTCGACGGTACTATTTAAGTGTCCGCCGAATATGTCCGTGCCAAGCTATTCTTAGGTACGCCTAAAAGTAAGATACAGAGAGGGACTGATCGCTGCAGATACCGTAGATCAGTTCCGGATAATCCACGATCATGCCTTACGTCGAACTTACCGTTACGATCCCTGCGGATGTATGGATCGGCCGACTATCCCGCGACTACCCCGATACCCGATTCCGGGTTCTTGCAGCGACTGCCACTGACGAGATGAGCGCAGCCCGGATTGAGGTCATCGGTACGGCTGCTGCACGCATCTGTGAGGAACTCCGCACATACGACGCCGTAACCGAGTTGGAAATACTCGAGACGGCCTGTCATCGTCGACGTGTACAGCTCGAGACGACGACGACGTTGGTACTGACGGCGATTCAGTCTGCGGGTGTCCCGCTCAGGATGCCGTTCGAGATCAGCGATGGAACGATGGCGCTCAACACGACGATTCCCCAGCACCAACTCTCGAAACTCGGTGAGAGCTTCCGAGAGTTTGGAATCGAATTCACGATCCAGCGCATTCAACCAGAAGCAGATTCCGAGTCACTACTTACCGATCGACAACAATGGCTCCTCTATGAGGCAATCGATCGAGGATACTACGATACACCACGTCGGATCACGTTAGTCGAACTCGCAGATGAATTAGATCTTGCTAAATCGACGTGTAGCGAGACGCTTCATCGCGTCGAAGAACGAGTGTTAAAACAGTTCGTAACGGGCGACTGCGAACACCAACCTGATATCTCGATTCGTGCTGATTGATCGTCTTTGAGAGGAGAAAGAAATCTCCTTTACTCGCTACCTTCATATGAAATATTAGAGACGTAGGCTTTCCCCGTGTAACGTGGGAAGACCTATGCGCATCTACACGTGGTGCTGTTAGGAGGTCACGACGACGATGCCTTTCATTCCGAGTGTTTCGTGAGGCGTACAGACGTATTTGTACTCTCCTTCATTTTCGAACGTGTGTTCGAAGGTGAATCCGCGCTCTTGGGTGACCTCACTCTCGAAAGCGTCGCCGACGTGGGCGACGTCATGGTAGCCGCCTTCGCCGGTCCATTTCCAGACGACGGTCGTTCCTGTCGATACCTCGATGGCCGGTGGGTCGTACGCAAACTGACCGCCGTTGCCCTCGGTCCCAACGCCGACAACTGGTCGACTCTCACCAGTCTTATCGACGACGCCTGTGTAGTCGTCCACGTCGTCGAACCATCCATCGAAGGACCCAACTTCGTCACCGTAGCCGAGGTCGTGTTCTCCGCCGCCACCGTCGTAGATTTCGGGATTCTCCTCGCCGTTGACCTGAACCGTGTTGATTGCACCTTTCTTCACTGCTCGCGTAGCCGCATGGTCAACCAGGTGGATGGGGCCGGGGACTGGTGTCTCAATCTCTGCTGCAGCTACACTTCCAGGAGGAACAGACGTGGTTTCAACGTACCGGCTCGGATCTGAGACGAGATCGCCGTCGCGATAGAGCCGTGACCAGACATTCCCGATGGCGTGCCAGGAACTGGTGAAGTTGGGACCGCCATTTGCAAAGTAGATGCGGATGCGTTCATCGGTGTCAACGTTGATGGGGCCGTACTTTTCCTCGGTGAACGCGTACGGTTCGCCGTTGTAGACAACGTAAGTCGGTTCCTCGTTGGCCATCGCATCGAAGTCGAAAGTGAGTTGGCCGTCTTCGCCCTGTTTGCCCGTGTAGATCTCGTGTTGGCCAAAGTATAATTCTCGGTCAACCTCCGGAAGGCCGTCTTTGGGTTCAACGAGAATTGCGCCGAACATCCCAGCAGCGATGTGGTGGTCGAAGCCGGCCACGGCGCAGTGATAGATATGAACGCCGGGGTACATCGCAGTGAACTCAATTTCGGCGCTCTCACCGGGTGTGATCGTCGTGTCCTCAGCCCCACCGCCAGGTCCGTACGCGGCATGGAAGTCGATGTTATGGGGAAGGTTGCTATCTGAGGGGTTGGTGAGCTCCAACTGGATCCGGTCTCCTTCACGTACCCGTATCATCGGGCCAGGAACTTGTCCGTCGAAGGTCATGTAGTCGAAAGTCCGGCCTGGAGCGATTTCTGCGGTTAGCTCTTTGGTCTCCAGTGAGATCTCGTGGCGCCGCGGTTCGCTCCAATCTACCGGATCCGGAACATCGGTCGGGTCCGCCGCAATCCGGTCAACGTAGATCCTGCCGATATCGGCTCTGAGGAACGGTTAACCTTCTTCAGGTTCTAGTTCGAATTGTTCATTCTCTACCACTTTATTGAGCGCGATACTTGTGTTCGATTGTTTAATGTTAGGATTGGTCAGTAATGCCTTGATCTGGTCGTTCACGTCGTCTGTGTCCTTGAATTTTCCAATGGCAATGACGTCGTAGTCACCAGTGACCTCGTAAACGGAGAGCATCTGTTCGTGCTCTTCCAGTATCTCTGTGATTCCTGACAAAGCACTTCCCTCTACTTTCAACTGCATGACCGCCGTCACGTCATACCCGATTTTGTCGTAGTTGATAAGTGGCGTGTAGTCCTCGATAATGCCTTCGTCCTCGAGATCGTTGAGATGATTCGAGACTGTTGTGACGGAGACGTCCAGTTCTTCTGCGAGGCTTCGAAGACTGGTCCGCCCATTCCCTAGAAGCTCGTTTATTAAGTCTTGGTCCAGGTTTTCGTACGTCATCATTAACTTCTATTCCTTTCATCTTTCATAATATTGTGTATATTACGTCTCCCAAAACGTCTGAACAGCTCCTACTTCGAATAGCAACTCGTAGGCGACAGATTCACAGTGGTTATTCGCCGTGACTGTGCTTCGCGTTTGTCCATCAACTTCAAGGGTTGTCATCCTCAGTACTTCCGTTTCCGAAGTCCTAGTTTCCGGGCGAATATTCCAGGCTTGATAGACACGTTCATCAGATCAAGCAGGGCTCTATCCGTCGTGCACATTGTCTCAACCTTCCTGTGGTATACAACCACTAACATCGCTAAACACGCCAACGATGTTGACACAGCGCCGCTCACGATTCTTTAGCGACTGCGTCGTCTTCCCATCCCTCGCTGTGAATTCGTTCCTCCGGTGTTCCGAGATTACGCAGTTCGTCTTTCGTCTCGATGACCATTCCAGGAACGCCACAGACGTAGAAATCCCGCGTCTCGAAGTCATCAAAGAGGTCCTCGAGATGGTCCTGGACGTAGCCGGTTCGGTCGAGCCAGTCCCATTCGGGGTCCGACAGGGTGTAGGTCACCTCGACATTGTCGTGCATCGTCGCAAGCTCCTCGAGCGTACTCCAATGGAAGATCGAGTCGACCGTCCGTTCGCCAAAGACGAGGTGTGCGTCGCCGTTTCCGATCCGTGCGTACTGCGTCAGGATCGATAAGAGGGGAGTGAGGCCGGTTCCACTCGCGAGTAACGCGATATCGCGGTCCGGATCCTTGAGGGAGAGATTTCCCTCGAACTCGCCGATCTCGATCTCGTCGCCCGGGGATCTGCTGTGCATGTACGATGACGCGAGGCCGTCGTCGTACCGCTTGATCGCCAGCGCGAACTCGTCGGTGCCGGGTGGGGTCGTCGGACTGTAGGGGCGGACGACATCCTTGCCGTCGGCTTCGAACTGGACCGTCGTGTGTTGGCCGGGCTCTAGGATTAGTGCAGCACGACGACTTCGTTTGTTTCACGCCGAAAGCAGTGAACCAACCGCTTGTTGCAAGTGCGAACTTACCGTTGCAGTTATCATTGTTACCAATTCTCGGGATGACTCTGAAAGTATGACCGGGGATAGAAAGAATACGGCAACCGAAAGCGATTCTCAGCCATCAAGCGACGCCAAATGGTGGCAGTTGATCTTTCTATTAGCCCTCTCATTCCCGGTGATTTATGCCCTTTCTCTGAGTGAATATCTCTATCTCTTCTACTTTATGGCTGCGGTAGAGTGGATCTTGACAGTTCTTTCGCCTATTGCAGGCTACTTTGACCGGCAATACGTAGCTGCCGAGTCTGAGTAGGTTCCATCAAAACTGTACTATCTAATGATATTCCCACTAGTGATAAACGTCATACTGTCGGTTTCTTATATTTATAATCGACACAAATATATGGGCGTTCCATGAGTGATTTGAATCTTTATTGCTGAGGATTCTGCTATCAATACGGTTATTCTGACCATGGCCACTCTATTGGCGGGACAAACGGAGCAACAGAAACAGTATACCTGAAAATCGTAGCAATACGGAGCATATATGCCATCAACATTACAAGGGGTGTAATAACAATTGCAAGAGTGATGACTATTACCAGTTCGTGTGGATACGATGTGAGTGCCACCGGCGAGTTCGTTTTATAGAGAAGGGGAGCAAGTAATGCCGCGATCACCGCTGGTAGTCCAACAAAAATGAATTGTCTTGATAGTTGGGCGAGTTCTTGGTGGAGTGCGATTGTCTTATAGTATTGTCTGAATATGGTTATTAGACCAAGGAGATCTGCGATCGTATCAAGTATTTCACGTTCCTCCTTTGTAAGATTCTCGTGTTGTTTACTTCGAAGTTCGTCTGTTTGATTAAGATGATGAGCGAAATCAGGGCCTGCGAGCGTTGCAATAACTTTCTCGGCAGGCATTTCGCCTGAGATCTGCTGAACTGTTTCCGCATACGCAGTCAGATCAGAACTGTATGACTGAATTTGCTCCTGAATTGCGTCATCTCTGAAGTCATGGTCATTCGGAAGACACTCTGCTTGTTCTTGCATTGTTTCCCCAACAAAAGAAATGAAATTAGCTATACGGATAGGCGGGGAGGGATGATCAGCAATCTCCGAGACAGTATCGCGAAGATCGCTTCCTCCTTCAAGTTTGCCCTGTAACTGATCCAATGATCCGAATACGCGTGAGGAGATCAGCTGGTTAATAGCCAGTGTCACCGAGATCAGAGAGAAGAGTCCAGCAACAACGCCGCTTCCGAGGATTGATTGAATCGGGCTTTGGGGACCAACGGAGATGATTCCGTACGAAACGAGGAACAATGTCAACAGGAAAAATCCGAGTACCACTCCACCTGTCAGGAGGAGTCGATTCCCTTCCAGTAGTATCCAACGGGCAAGATAGTCATAGTAAGAGTTAGTATCTCTCCCTGAACCGAGATCCATGGTGGACTAAATGGGCGGGCGTGCTTACTACTCTGTGCTTGAATTGGAAACAGAAGCCAATTGTTAGCCTATACTGACCGATGTGCGCTTGGCCTATACTTAGCAATCACCAACCCCAAAATATCAATCATTGAGAGTTCCAACAGAGCCCGCCCTCAAGGGACCGCCGAAGGCGGCGAGTAGGGCGGGATAGTTCACACTGTAAAAGACAACTCACTCCGATGAGCTAACTGCCCTCAGGGTTTGTTCGGCTAGCCATCACTACGTAAATCAGCTGATTCCAAGTATTAGTTCTCAATGTCAGGAATTGGCTATGGTTCATCAGCACCATGGTCACTGTCCGCTACTGCCGTTCATGACGCTTATTTCGTACGCTGAGTTCAACAGAATTCGTTGAATTGATTCTCGGTTATTCTATGCGCTCCTCAGTCGGTGCCTCTTCTTCAAAATCCACGCGCGGCACGAATGGTCCAAAATCGGCAGTTCGTGAGGCAATTAAGGCAATCCGGGATGTATAGACCAGCAAGACAATGAAAGGAAGGAAAACGAAGGTAATTACAGCACTGACGATAACTACAAGCAACATTGGAATACCAATAGTTTCGATCAGTGTTGGATAGACCATCATAAAGATACCACCACCGAGCAGCGTTGGAAAGCCGACGACCAGCAATACTTTTGAGAGATGTGCGAGTTCGTACTGCATATACAGCGTCTTAAAAGACTGACGAGCGACTGCGAGGTAACCGAGTAATTCAATAAGCTGATCAAGCGTCTCAAGACTATTGTCCGAAAGTTCGTCAGCGTAGTATGTTTGAATTTTTCGGGCTGCATATAGGTGTGCACCATTGAAACGACCAAGCACTGCTGACAGTGCATCGAACGTACCGAAGTCCGCCCCTTCGAGCGAGTCTGAGACAAGTTCTCCCTCAGATGTAACCGCTTCAATAAAATCCTCGACGACGGTAGTATGGTTCGGATCAGTCATTTGATCTGTATCAGCTCGTAATTGCTTGGTCTGAGCGACAACGGTATCGACAATAAGCTGCAGAAAATCGGCGGGTGCTGCCGGGCTTACTGGGGTTTCAGTCACAGATTCGACCTCGTGTCGAAAGGTGGTCATCTCCTCAAGCCGATCCGTAAGATCGCCCGGCCAACCGAGTTCCTGTGAGAGAACCAACTGATTGATTGCGAGTACAATTGTGATGAAAGGTAAGGTTCCGCCGACAATAGCTGCGACCAACGTTGTTGCAGTGTCAGGGTCGGTGACCGGGATATAACCAGCAAATCCGATACCAGCACACGTGACGAAAACGATGACTGAGAACAGGAACGTGATCGTATATCGGCCTCCATCAAGCATTATCCACCGTTTTATCGGTGATTCGCGCAATCGTTTATGGACGAGATCACTTCGCCTCACTTCTTCGTCAATCTGCTCATCTGCACTCATATCCTCAATTTCAACGGTATAATGGAAAAATCTGGATGCAGTATAGGCTACAATGCAGATGATCTATTGAGCGCGGTCGATCGCAGTTCTTCAGGAAGACGTTAGTTTCGAGCGATGGCACCCTCAATCAGTCGCCGGATACGGTCATTAGGCAGACGGAGACATCGCTCGACTGGCAGTCATTCCTCGAGAGCGGATGGGATATTCTGTCCGTCGATGCGCTACGAGGATACTTCGGGGCTAAACTGGCAGTCACTCACGGCTTTCGCTACGGACTGGCGATTCCCGTAGGCGAAACCACGCTCGAGCACCTCTATCGAGTGTTTCCAATGAACGAACCGGTGGCCCGCGGCGAGGCGTACGGGCAGCAACTACTGAACTACATGGAAGCCTCCCTCGAAGATCACTTTATACCGTACGTCTACCAGCAGGAGGACGGCCACGTCCGGAACTACTCGTCGAACGTGGAGGTGGTGGTTGATCCGACCGCGAAACGCGAGCGCAGGTTCATCAACCTCGCCGTCGACGTGGAGTCGGTCGACCCCGAAGCGTGCTACTTGGTCGCGATGTTCACTCGTCCCGGCGATCCCGAACGGGAGCTCGATAACTGCGGCTTCCCCTTCCAAAACAACTGCGTTGAGGACGGTGTCGTTCCAGTTGATGTCATTGTTGACTATCTCAAGGACCACTCACCGATCGAGCACGGGGAAACGAAACTCGTCCGGACGTCGACAACGGCGGAGACGTACAGAACACACCCGCCGACGGTCCGTACCCGTACGTCCAACCCGGTGTCGATTACACCGTCGGTGAGAAGTACTGTGAAACACGAAATTTCGACTGGAATTCCTTTCCCTCTGGTTGGTCGAAATCCGTTCCGATAGACGGAGCATATATAAACGACTGGACTTGCCTGAATACATTTGGCCTGTGCGTTATTACCCCCAGCTTATAATGTGTTGATGATGAGCGAAACGCTCTATGAGCGACTTGGTGGAGAAGACGCGATCACGGCTGTTGTCGACGAGTTCTACGATCGCGTTATGGCAGACGAACAGGTCGCAGATTATTTCGACGATGTCGATATGCAGAAACAGCGCGCCCATCAGGCACAATTCATTAGCTCCGTCACCGGCGGCCCGGTCGAGTATTCGGGCGGGGAAATGAAGGCCGTCCATGCAGATATGGGGATCACTCCCTCAGACTTCCAAGCAATCGCGACCCATCTCAACGAGGCACTCGTCGAATTCGACGTCAATGAAGACGATCGAGAAGCAGTCCTCGAGGAGATTGCCAGTTATCAGGAGGCGATTGTCACAGCAGCCGATTGATTAGCGTGTTGTGACCGGAATGTCTGTGGTATGAGCCATGGATTTAGAGACATTCCGGTGGAAGAATGGAAGTCTCAGTGAGAGGTGTTCTGCAATAATAATCCGATCGACAGCGTGATTCTCTGCATAAGTGACGACCTCTTCCGTTTCATCGCCGGATCTCACGACGGATTCAATCTCTTTATCATACCGTTCAGCGAGTTCATGCGCTCGGGAAAATACGTTCTCTGCCCGTTTCTGTTGCGCTCGAGTGAACAAGTCCGGAGCAGGGAGGAGTTCTTCGTTCCGTTCACTATCTAACTCCGGAATCACATACTCACACGGGTCACGGTTTCTAAACGGATCAAATGAGCTCCGTGCGGCAGTCACGTGGATTACGGTGATCTTTGCGTTGGGATATTTCTGAAACGCATACTCTAGTATATCTGTTGACGGGGACGTACGGCTGATCACAACCAGTACGTGCCCTCCCATATACGCGGCTTCGAGAAGAGGGTAGAAAACCATTTCCCAGCAACGGTCGCGATGGTCCTGTTTTGGCAGATGATGTTAGCCAGCGAATCCACATGTTGTACACCAGTACTATCGTCGTACTCACAGATAGCGTCGGTGACGTAATTCCGCTTGAGAGGCTGTAATGGTATCTGAATACTTGTCTAAAGCCAACTAAGGAAACGGCAGTATCGAATGTGATTAGTGAATGAAGATGTTCGGACAAATGCCTTCCTCGCTATACGTGTTCGGAGAGAGTATGCGATCAGTATCGGGCACAATACGCTATCTCCCGTACGGACTCTGTATCCTCGGTCTTGGGATCGGTTTCGCGATCCACGGAGCGGAAGGCGGTGTGCTGTGGTTCTTCGTCGGGTACTTCTTCGGAAAGGCGATCCAGAGTACGTTCTGGACGTTTGGGAGGAATTCCCGCTCGTAATCGCTTCGCCTGCGGCTGGCCGTCGACCGACGAAGCGACTCGAACGCTGAGCACAACGGTGACCGCTTAAGCTGAGAATCACGTCGTCTCACCCACTCCTGTTATTATCCCTGAAATGGTACCACGCTCATGTCGCGGTTTTTCACTCTCGGTCACTCGACGAGATCGTTCGATGAACTCCTAACGATGCTCGAGCAGTACGGAATCGCACTCCTCGTTGATGTTCGAAGTTTTCCTCGCTCGCGGACGAACCCACAGTTCAATCGCGACCGATTGGCGGAACGACTCCCAGAACGTGATATTTCGTACAAACACTTCGATAACTTGGGTGGGTACAGGGACACCGAGATAGCCGAATCTCCAAACGCAGCGTGGAACAACGATTCGTTCCGCGCTTACGCTAACTACGCGCTCACGGACGAGTTCCAGGTCGGATTGGACGAATTGATTGCGCTTGGAACGGACCGCAGAGTTGCCTATATGTGTGCAGAGAAGGTATACTGGCGTTGTCACCGACGTATTATCTCGGACTGGCTGCTCGCGAACGGCCATGACGTGGTCCATATTTTCGATGTGGATCGCTCCGAGGAGCATTCACTCACGCGGTTCGCGAAGGTCGAGGATGGAACGGTAACGTATCCAGAGAGCGAAGACGAGTGAGTACCACGTTTGATCCGGATTGATACGACGAGATTCGCCTCACTTCAGTCAGATGCATCTGTTTGACGCACCGTCAGTGCAGCCGAGTTAGCCAATACTAGTATCGGGTTTTTATCGACACCATCCAGATGCTCGTATGATTTTGTCCCTTCTCTTGTCCGGTCAGCAAAGGGATGGCTACTTTGTACCACCTTTCCCAAATAGTACCTATAGCCTAGTTACTCGAGAGATTTTGCTCGGTTCTGGAACTCCCCGCCACAGTTAGAACATTTACCGGGGTGGGTTTCGGCTGTGACTATCTTCCCACATTGCAGGCACTCGAATTCAGAGGCTATTTCTGCTGTATCGCTTTCGACATCCTGGTCGTGAGGCATACTTCTATCTTGTTGTGCCAACCACAAATATTCACTGTAGAACACCCCGTTCTATATCAGGTGCTGAAGAATACAACTCAATGGTGTTTCTGACATTTTTGCTTATCTCATTGCGCCACGTGTCGGTCTTCTGGTGGTTCGCGTCAATGTCGATATCATATTCGTTGGCGATAATTTCCAACGCTGGTTCGTATGCCACTCAAGTCTACATCATTTGCTCGACTGCATCATCCAACGGAATCACACGGTTTCCATTGACCCACTCGCCATCAATCCTATCTCTCCGTTCTGTTTCACTCGAAGTAGTCTGACCGATCCGTTCGCGACCTAGACTCACCACCACGTTCTTCGCACTCGCACACTCGAGACTTATCCGATTAGAACTCCTGCTCCCGATAATGACACCTGAACAGCCGGAGGAACAGTTGTTGGTTGAGTACGAAATTTCGGACAATGAGCACGTGAGTAGAGCGGCGACTCAGGCTGTCAGTTCACTAAAGGAGTGTGAGCCGTGGGAGTTGACCCCATTATATGAGACAATAGACCCTGAAATGTTGGATGAACTGTGTGAATCACAGCAGAATGGCGTCGTCAAATTCGTCTACAGCGACTTCCACATTACTGTTGAGCAGGGCAAGTTCCTGCTTCTTCAACCTGCAGACGCAGCGCCCCTGTTACATCCGCCATGAATCGACGTGTTGAACGGTCCGGGTTACTGGCCTACGTGTGAGATTGCCCCGAAGTTTGCGGTGCCACACCGGCAGTCGACTTTTCTCGATCGGTTCAACGGTGCCATCTGCGAGTATCCATGTAGAATAGACGGCCCTGTACTCACAGCATTTCCCAGCTACTTCGGTCGCTCATTAGTTGCGGGAGTACTGGTTTCAGGTGTCTATTTCAGCAGACGGGCGAGCGCTAGAGAATGCGCCTCGAGAACGTCGATGAGTTCTTCTGCCGTTCTACTAATCCGTCCGAGGGCCTCGGACCACTCCTCGGGCGGCGTCTCGTCGTACTCACAGTCACTGTCCTCGTGGTAGCTGGGCGAATTCTCGCACTCCGGACACTGCTTCGTGATGATCGGCGCCCAGACCCAGATGGCCGACTCGCCCTCCTTGACATGACGGTCGAACTCCTCCTGCCACGTCCGGTAGCCTGCAACGCGGGTTGCGTCAGGATACTGGAGTTTGATCAAGAGTGTGTTCCGATGGGAGTAGTCGTGAAAGCGGCTCTGGACGTCGAGCCACTCCTGAAACTCTGCGCTGGCCTGCGCGTCGTCGACGCCGGCGACGAGGTCGTCGATCCACTGTTCGATAGTACTGTTCATCTCGTCTGATCGCGTGTCGGTCTGGTCGAAGGAGACCGACGAGTCACTGGTCGTAGCCATTGTGTTCACCGAATCGAGTTCATGGCGGCTGCGTCTGTTCAGACCGCGCCGCACCCCTCAGGGGCGTTCAAAAAACCGACCTAACGGTCAGCGAAGTTCGTGGCGTTCGTCAGCGAAGCCAACTGTGACGAGGTACTCGAGGAACTCGTCGAACCGTTCGACGTCGCTGGGCGTGTCGGTCGCAAGGTGGCGCGCCCATTCGATAGCCCACCGGAAGGCGGGATCCATCCCACCCTTGCCGTGAATATACCACCAGCGAGCCGCTTTGAGGACGACTAGCAGATTCGTCGGCGGATGTTCGCCGGCTAGTCCACGGGTGATCGATTCGATTTCGTCGGGGACATCGGTGAGATCGACGTCGCCTGATTGCATGTTCGCGATATCGACTGGAATATCGTCGATCGACACATCGCTTGTTGACTGTTGTTGGCTCATGGAAACCACCTGACTGTGAGAGCTCTCGATGAAGCCCTCACCCTCTCAGGGGGAGCAGAAAAACACCGCCCGTGGCTCGCCTGCCGATGTCTCAGCGGCCATCGTGCCCTGGTGCGTTATCGGCGCGTCGGGGTTGATAGTAAACGCGACGATTGTCAAGTCCTTGGTAGCGGTGACGTCATCAGTTACGAGTGGGCTCTCGGTGTACCCGATAGGCGCCTCGCTGACGTCGACGGCGCTCTTGAAGACGTACAGATCGGTGTGCCAGTTCGACCGGGATGAGAGCGTAGTCGTGGCGCCGGCGTTGAGGCGGCAGCCGTAGAGTCGACGTTGTTGGGACGAACAGCAGGGCGTTGATCTCCTTGGCCCGAACAGATGCCGCCACTCGTTCGCGACAGGGTCGGGACTCGGTTCGCTCGGCCGTTCATTGAGATTATATAATTATCAGAATGGTGATGTGACGAAGTGATTTTCCCGTAGTCGAACCAGTTTCTGTTGGGTTGGCTAGCGGTTGGGGATACAGTTAAACGGCACTGTCTGGAACTGGTTGTTGACAGGTGATCTGATAGATGTCCCTGACCACTGATCCCCGTCCACCGCTTCCCGATTGGGTACTGGATGCATACGAGGTCCTCACCAACGCCATTACCCACGGAGAGCGTGGTACGCATCAGCGTCAGGTTCCGTCGATCCCCCGTGATAACGCGATCGAGGTACTGCGGACCACTGATGATGTAAGCCTATCTCTAGAAGACGCCGACCATGCAGTGACACGACTGCTCGAGCGCGGCTATCTCTACGAGGTCGACGGCGAACTTCGTGTGACTACGCCGTCCGACGACTGAGTCCAAACGTTCGGAATCCCGTTTTCTCCACCAGACCGCTACGAGTTCTTGCTTACTTTCTAAGCTGAACCATGTTCCCCAATCCAATTGCGCCGTTGCCAACCACAGACAACGAGGTATCTACTCAATTCCCTTGAGAGAGGACGTTTGCATAGAAGTCGAAGATCATGTACCGTGTCGAACTCGAGGATGGAACCGAGATGGATTTTCGATGGCGTGATCTTTGTCCGCTATAATATTCCCGCCTTGTCGTCGGTATCGTCCTGCAGTTTGTTTCTCTCAAAAGTTCCGTCAATAGGATCTCTATCATCAAACTATTTATACACTCATTCTCGACAACAATCGGAACATCACTTTTGACTATGGCAACTGCGCGCAGTTGGAGACGCAGAAATCACTCAACCGGCGGTGTAATACCGGTTAACTACCGTTGTTCCGGGTGGTCGCGCCGTAATCAATATGGACGTCAGGTGTGCTTGGTGACTCTGCAGCCGGAACACCGTTCCAATCGACAACATGGACGTTTGCCAGTTCGCCGGAGAACCGAAACCGCATCACACCGGTCTCGATCGCACCCTCTGCAGCGTGATCCGTGACAACCGTTGCTTCCTCGAGGGGGGCAGCATCAACGAGTTCGATGTCGCAGCCAACAGAAATCTCATAGTTCGAGGGGACGCCTCTCCCAACGATCGTCACGAGATGTGGCAATTCTTCGTCAGCTTCTGGAGACATATATTGACGACTCGATTCTGCCGATATAAGCCTTCTTGTCAACGGAAACGTAGCTATCGGTGAAGGTATGATCTAGCCGAATACGACTTTGTTTCAGAAATCGATGTATTGGCTTTCCCAGTCTCGTCGCTCCTGAATTATCTCTTGTCCTGCATCGGTGATAGCGTAGTAGTTCGTTCGCCGGTCAAGTTGGCCTTTCTCAACAAGCTCTTTATTGACGAGCGTGTCGAGATTCGGATATAATCGGCCGTGATTGATCTCTGAACTGTAGTACTGTTCGACTTCGTCCTTGACATTTTGACCGGACGGCTGGTCGGCGCCCGCGATCACGTACAGCAGGTCTCGCTGGAAGCCAGTGAGGTCGTGCATCTCGCGTGAGACTTCAACGATGCTGTATTTGATTTCTTTTCTGCCCTCAGATATATGTGTCTACTGAGTGAAAGTCTCGGACCGATGAATGATTGGCAGTAGCAGGAACTGTTTGTAATATCACTGGATGGTATGTATTGTAGGTCAAAAGGGGGACTGCAGGCGGCCAAACCGGATGAATGATCAGCCTGCAGATTTCAATAGTGCCTCCCGTTTCCGTTGGGCCTGCCCAAAAGGCAGATCCCCTTTCCTCATCTGTTAAATCACTATATATAAATGATCTACTAGAATTTAAGTGCTGATAAGAAATGGATATCGCTGCTTTGGGAGATTAGGACGGTCGAATGCATTACTGTAATTCAATTATCCACCGTGGACAATTGATCCTAGATAAAGTGTTGTGCAATCTCCCTCACTATCACGGGTATTGCACGTTCAGAGCGCAGTCGCTTCCGGATAGCTGGCTATCGATATTCCTATCATTGGCAGAAAAATCACAATCACGCCCCATTCGAAAACGACCGCAGACCTCCTTGAACGAGTCGGAAGGGAGGAGAAGCGCGTTTTCCGCGCCGTCTTCAGGTCCGTTCGTGGACCTCAAGGACCTTGCCGGCCGCGATGGTCTGACCCATGTCGCGGATGGCGAAGCTCCCGAGTTCGGGGATCTCACTGGACGGTTCGATGCTGAGGGGCTTTTGTGGTCGGATGGTGACTACGGCAGCGTCACCCGACTGGATGAAGTCGGGGTTCTCCTCGGCGACCTCGCCGCTCGAGGAGTCGATCTTCTGATCGATCGATTCGATGGTACAGGCGACCTGTGCCGTGTGAGCGTGGAAGACAGGTGTGTAGCCAGCAGTGATGACCGAGGGGTGTTGCATGACGACAATCTGGGCTTGGAACGTCTCGGCGACACTCGGCGGATCATCGGCGGGGCCACAGACGTCACCGCGGCGGATGTCGTCCTTGCCGATGCCACGGACGTTGAAGCCGACGTTATCACCGGGTTCGGCCTTGGGCACCTCTTCGTGATGCATTTCGATCGTCTTGACCTCCCCGCCCACATCGCTGGGCTGGAAAGAGACGTTGTCGCCGGTCTCCATGACGCCGGTCTCGATCCGTCCGACCGGGACGGTACCGATGCCCGAAATCGTATAGACGTCTTGGATTGGAAGTCGCAGCGGCGCGTCCGTTGGCGGCTTCGGCTCAGGCAGTTCGTTGAGCGCCTTGAGCAGTGTTTTGCCGTCGTACCACGGCGTGTTGTCGGAGTGCTCGGAAACGTTGTCTCCTTCAAAGGCAGAGACAGGAATGAACGATGCGTCGTCGGTATTGAACTGGACCTGCTTGAGTAGCTGTGTGACTTCCTCAACGACCTCGTTGTACGTCGACTCCTCGTAGTCGACGACATCCATCTTATTGATGCCGACAATGAGTTCGTCGATTCCAAGGGTGCGAGCTAGAAAGACGTGTTCCTGGGTCTGAGGCGCGACGCCGTCGTCGACGGCGACGACGAGGACGGCATGATCGGCTTGTGAGGCCCCAGTAATCATGTTCTTCACAAAGTCTCGGTGTCCGGGCGTGTCGACGATGGTGAAGTCGTACGTGTCCGTCGAGAACTCTTGGTGAGCGATGTCGATGGTGACACCGCGTTCGCGTTCCTCGGTGAGGTTGTCCATGACGTAGGCGAACTCGAAGCCGCCCTTGCCCTTCTCCTCGGCTTCCTCACGGTGCTGTTCGATGACGTGCTCGGGTATGCTCCCCGTCTCGTAGAGGAGGCGTCCTACGAGTGTACTCTTCCCGTGGTCGACGTGACCGATAATGGCCAAGTTCTGATGCGGTTTGTCTGCGCTCATGATGAATCGTCTCGAGGTCCGTTATCTAGAATACGTGCCAGACACCCGTAAATCTCTGTAAAGATATACTGAAACGTCCGACGGACGGAAACGTCGCCGTAGCTGAACGTAATGTCTTGGACCCTGATTAGGGTATTAGTCAAGTACATCAGTCACGACCGCGCTGAAATCGTTGAAGAATATGAAACCGGACTGCGATCAGTTCCTGGTTCCGAGGTGAGTGTGGACGGCGTTTTCTTCTTCGAGTTCGTCCACGAGGGCTACGGCGAAGTCCTCCATCGAAATGTTAACCAACACGGAGCGCCGATCCCTAATTCCGTTGGTTAAGTTAGTGGTGATGACCTAATCTCTGCTATCTGTAACATTACTCGAAACTGGATTATATACTGGTTTCGTACTATGTTACACCGTGCTTCGAAGGATCGAGCTCGAGATGCTCGCCGCCATCAAATGGAGTGATACGAACACAGGCTGGAACTGTGAGAAGGTTGACGGAGTTCGAAGCTACTCGCTATTAGTTTTCAGACCTGTCTTCCACCAACTGGAGTATAACCGTAGGTAGAGCGGGTTACGGCGGGAGGTGGCGATCGTAGATATTCCGCCGATGCCCAACCGCTTCGACAATCAAGACATCCTCATCTCGGTTCCACGTGATGATCGCACGGTAGTCCCCGGCGCGAAGCTTGTAGTACGGATACCCGCTGAGCTTTTCGAGGCGATGGGAGGTCCAATCTTTCGCCTCGTCGAGTTTCTTCACCAACCGCTCTTGGGCTTCGCTGTCGAGACCCTCCAGTAAGTCGAGTGCTTTTGGTGTCCACTCGACCTCAGTCATCGATACCCAGCCGGTCCTTCACTTCGTCCTGCGACACCGTCTCGCCCTGCTCCCGCTGCTGGCGGCTCTCGGCCAAATGCTCCAGCGCTTCCTCGGACAGTTGCGTTGGCGGATTGACAGCGTCCCGAAGCGCATCGCGGATGAACTCGGATTTGTTCGCATACCCACGCTTCTCCCAGACCTCGTCGACCTGTGCCAGCAGCGACTGTGGCACCCTGACGTTGATCTTCTCCATTTCACCGTCGCCGCCGGCGTCACTGTCAGTGCTCATATGCTGTGATACACTTGTATCACGTAAGTACCTTCGGTTGGATACACGGGCTGTGGTTGACGAGATCCTGACTGCGCTCGAGGGAGAGTCGCCGATGCTCCGAGAGGTCCAGGACGACGGCTTGGCTGTCGACGCGGAAGCCGACGTATTCGACTGTGTCTCGGTGGGACTGACCGGCCGATGCTTCTGGAACCGATTCCGAACTGGCTGCAGGTACATTCCCGTTCATTCGTTGCTCGCGGGCGGTTCGGTGACCCCCGCACCCCTCTCAGGGGTTCAACAAACAGGACGACGTAGCGTTCGGCAACGTATTTGGCAGTTGCAACGTACTGTTCACATAATTGAGGATGGCTGTACTGGACAATCTCTCGGGGTTCGAGTTCGAGGACGTGATGGAGGACGTGTTCCGCAATCTCGGCTACGAGAATGTCCGCCAGGCCGACCGCACTGCCGACGAGGGTCGCGACGTCATTATGGAGGAGGTCGTCGACGGCACGCGGCGCGCGATCATCGTCGAGTGCAAGCACACGGGGACGGTCGGACGGCCGGTCGTCCAGAAGCTCCACTCGGCGATCGCGACGTTCGACTTCGACGGCCCCAAACGCGGGATGGTTGTCACGACCGGCCGGTTCACGAACCCTGCTCAGGAGTACGCCGACCGCCTCCAGCAAAACGACGACCCACACCCAATCGAGCTGCTCGACGGCGAAGACCTCCGGGATATCGCCGACGAGATCGGCCTCGACCTCTACAACGGGCGCATCGAGATTCTCTGCGACGAGACCCTACGCCCGTACGACCCGGCCGCCGACGTCGACACGGCCGTCGCGGAGGCGTTCCGCGACATCGAGAACATCGAGGCTGCCGACCTCCCAGATCCGCACTCATCGGTGACGTTCCGCCCGGTGGTCGCGGTCACCGCGGACACGAACGCCGTCTTCGAGACGTCGGTGGGCGTCATCCACCGGATCAACGACCGGACCCGATTCGTTGCCCACGCCGAACGCGGGCAGCCGCAGGTCGTCGACGAAGACGTCGCGACGCTGGTCACCGAGAACCTCCACGCGACGGTCGACCTCGACTACGAGCAGTTCGCGGAGGTGTTTGACGACGTCGAGGAGCGGCGGTTCGGCCAGACTCAGACGGAGTACAAGGAGTGGGCCGTCGAGCGACTCCAGCAGCACCACACAACGACGGTGACCTACACCGGCGACAACAACGTCACCTACAACAAGACCTGCGAGCCGAACCGCTCGGATATCTCCGTCCAGTCGATCGAACCAGTGTACCTCCCCGAGGTTCGGCACACCACCGACATCCAGAAGTACACCTACCCCTACGAGTACTACGCGGCAGGCCCATCACGAGTGACCGCCGAGGACGGCATCCATCGGTGCGTCCACTGTGACACGAGCGGCGTCGACGAGACGTACACCTACTGTCCGAACTGCGGGGCAATCGCCTGCTCCAGCCACATCAAAACGGAGCGGCTGGAAGGCGAACCGGTCTGTACGGGCTGTGCGGTGACGGAACGGTTCGCGCTGAAGACGAAGTACTTCTACGACGACCAGAACCTCGAGGCGTTCCGCGAGGAGTACGCCGACATGCCGCTTCACGAAAAGGCAATGGAGAACAAGTGGCTGGCCGGGGGGAGCGTGGTCGCGACGCTGCTGCTCGTCGTCGGACTACTCGTCATCGGCGGCATTATCTGAGCGGGCTCGGTGTTCACGCCGGCTCAGCAACCATCTCTTCGAGCGCATGCTCAAGCGGGCCGTGGAACTGCCAGCTGGCCCGCTCGAAGGCTTCCTCGGTCGGGCCATCCCAGCGCGGGAATGCGGAATGACCGCTCACCTTGACGGTCCACTCGTCCGGCTCATCGAACGGGTTCCGCGTCGGGAGTTCGACGATGTAGAGGTACTCCTCGTCACCGTAGATGCCGTCGGCCGGATTCTCGACACCGTGTCCCAGCAGGAACAGCGGCTGGTCCAGATGCTCCATATTGGACGGGTCAAGGAGATCCGCTGGCTGTGCTGCGTCGATCGTTCGGTCTGGGTCACCATCCAGATACAGGTCGACTGTCGAGAGCTTGTCGAGGAACACGAACGATGCTGCCGTGTACCCCGGTCCTCGCTCGGCACGGGTCGCGTCAAGAAGTTCCTTCAATTGCGCAAGATCGCGAAGCACACTCTCCGGGTAGCCGTCTGAATGTCGATACACTTGGGCAAAGCGATCGTGATCGGTTGGTTCGCCGTCCTGGTCCACTCGTTCGACGAATCTGAGTTGACTCCGTGTCGTCATCAATCATCGCCGGCACGTGTGCGCCGGCACCCATCACCGGCGCAACAACAGACTCTGTATGTCCGCGATCTGTAGCACCTCGCCTTCTGCACTACCCCAAAATATAAATACCTCATTTGATTACCGTATCAGTAATCGCTATGTCCGACAGCACAGACCGAGACACGATTACTGACCGAGATTTAGCCGTTCTTCTCCGTGACGGTCACTCCGGACTTGATGCCAATATCTCCCGTATGGCACTCGAACAGGTTGTAAGTAACTGGGAGAACAATCCTGAGAAAGAGAAAAAGCTGGAATTCCTTCGTGAATCACCGATGGGGATTGATTTCGTAATCCCCGATATACACTGGGATGCGGAGGAGGAGGAATTCTATGTCGGAACAAACCGTGGTCCTGGTGTCCTCGGTGAAGTTGCCTCTGGGGGTGGATTTCACGTTGCAGCTGAATTCTCCCGTGAATATGTGGAGGCGTATCGGAAACAGTATCAGGAACTGCTGGATAACTCCACTCTCACGAAAAAGCAGTTTTTGACCTACGTGATGCGTGAAGCAAACAAGAACGAGTACGTAATCGCTGATGCGCTTGACGTGAAGACCGGGACTGTACGTAGTCACGCTGGTCGAGCCCGTGAAAAAGTCCAAAAAGCGCAAGCAACAGCCCGAATCCCCGAGCTATTCGAGTTTGAGGGGTACGACGAATTGCAGGAGAATATGGAGTCACTGCTTGAACCGAAAACGGCCTAACTGGCGGTTATGCGAGGTGTGACACCTTCTCTGGTTCCTCGACATCGTCGAACTCTCCGCGCACCACAGGTTCCCAGTCCTCCCCCGGCTCTGGACTCCACCAGTCGACCTCGTAGGCGCCCGATGCGCCGAGGATCTTCACGCGCGCCGACCCATCAGGTAGGTCGCGGCGCAGTTTCTCGTCGACGTGAAGGTTCCAGGTCGTGGTTGTATCGAAGCAGGCGAGCACGGCCTCCTCGTAGCCGCGTGTCTCTCGGGATTCCTGGAGTTCGACCTGGGTGTTGCAGTTCTTGCAGAACACCCCCTCGAAGGGGATGTGAGTGAAGACCTCCTGCCCGCAGACGGGGCACCAGAGGAACTCGAACAGTGCCTCACTGTGTCGGTCAAGTACTTTGAGACTCATTGGTTGACTAACCCGGCCGTCCCGGGCCACCACCTCGTGCCCGGCCGAAAAACAGCGCCCGGCGCTCACCCACTCACCGTTCGGCGCTGTACACGATGCGTGAGGGGGCTTCGTACCCACAGTCGGGGCAGTCGTACCACCGCTGGACTTTCGCCCCGTCTGCCGCCTTCTTGCCGGCGCGAACGTCGTCGTTCGGACACTCCGGGCAGTTGAGGTCCGGTGCGGGCCGCTCCCGGAGCTCGTCACGGAATGACTTCGCGTCCTTCGTCTCGTACCCCCGCGACCACACCGGGTAGCCGTCGACGAGAATCACCCCACGCCACTTGTACCGGTAGGAGTCCGGTGCTCGATGCAGGACGGCTCGCGCACCGGTCTCGGTGTTCCGATACGCGAGCGTCGGCGAGCGGCTCTCACGCTGCCAATTGGTAATCCTGGACATTGGTTAGAAGTGGACGTCAGCGGGCACAATCCAGAGTTCCTCACTCTCCTCGAGGAGTTGATCCAGCTGTCCACAGTGGCGAATGCCGGTTCCGTGTTCGGTGTACAGGAAGATCGTCGGGCCGTCGTACGCACCAACCTTGTGGAAGGCGTGCCGCGCGAGGTCCTCGTCGCGCATGATCTCCTCGTCGGAGAGCTCCTCGATGGCCTCTTTCACCCGATCGAGATTACGCTCGAATTCCTCCTTAGTCGCCTCCCAGCCACGCTCGAGGAGATCTTGGCCGTCTTCAGAGTCGACGGGGGCTGCAGTCGGCAGCTCTCCCCATCGCGCCTTCCCCGCAACGGACATGTCCTCCTCATCGAACGTGACGTAGTAGTCGAAGACGGCGCCGGCGTGTGGGTCCGCGCCGACCAGGCGGTCGAACACCGACTTTCCGGTGGCCAGGGCGTCGTCGTGCGTCGATGCCTCTACAAGTGCGTAAATCACCATATGCATCTCGAACACCTCGAAACGCCGACGCACCGGGTGTCGTTGCTCGCTCCAGCTGCGCCGGCACCCATCGCCGGCGCTCGAAAAACCTGCTCGTGACGGAGGATTCTCAGGCCTCGTCCGCTCGTTCGACAGTGATGGTTAGGTCGTCCGATTCGTAGTCGGCCTCGAAGTCGACGACGAATGCGTCCGCCTCGTAGGCGGCGTGGTAGGCGCGGTGACGTGCGAGCGAGCCAGTTGCCTTGAAGTGGAAGAATGCGGCCGCCGTGTAGGGCTTGCTCTGTGTTTCGACCTGCGACTCGACGGATGCGGGGAGCGCGATCTGGGGCGTCTCCGTGTCGATACTCGCAGCGAACTCCTTCGCTTCCTCGACGGTTGCTTGCGAATGCGCTGGTGTCTCGCCGGTGAGCACGTTCACCGGAGTTTCCGTCTCGTCGGTGAACAGGACGTCTTCGAAGGTGTGTGTCCCGAGGATCGCCTCGGGATCCAACTCGCAGTCGTGAAACGGGTCGTCCTCTAAGGTCATCGAATCACGAGCCTACGGCGGGGCTCACCCATTCCGGCCTCTCAAAAACAGCAGCTGCCACGAAATAGATCGAACTAGGAGTGGTTCAGGCTTGCCTTCTCGAAGGGTGATTCCCTGGTCGGAATGAGCAGCTCCTGTCGATCTCCGACTCGCTCGGCCAGTTTCCGTTTCAGGTACTGTCTCGCCGTCGACGGCGTGAAGACACCCTTGTCGAGCATATCGCCGACGACGTCTTTGAGGGCCGCGAACTGTCCCTGCAGGTGGCCATCGCCGACCGGCTCGCCGTCGTACCAACGCACCGTCGTGAGCGCGCCGTTCCCGACTGTGTCTCCCTGTTCGACCGTCTCCGAGTCGTACTGCAGGCCGAACCACAGCGTCCGATAGGCGGTCACCTCGAACGTCGTTGACACCACGAAGAACGCCTCGTGGTGGAGGTAGTCGAGGTGGTCAGCGACGATCTTGTCGAGGGTGAGCCCGGTGGCGCAGGGCTTCGGCTCAACGACGGTCGACGGTCGGTCCTCGCCGGCGAGGTAACCGTCGCCGGCATCTGCCTCGAGGCCATCGGCCAACTCCGAGAAGAGCTGTTTCACCCACTTGGTGTCGGTATCCTCGCCACCGAACGGGGTTTCAGCCGAAATTCGGTGCTTGAGCTTCAGATTTGCTGCGCCCCAGTGACTGTAGTGGAGCGTGTACTGTCCGTCGGTCCGTTCGTACGCAACGAGTGCGCGATGTCCCATCAATCAATCACCTCGCAGGGCGACCCGGACTGGATCGCCCCGCACTCCTTCTGGGGAGAAAAACCCGCTCAGAAGCTCCTCTGTGACTGGGGACAAAGACGTAGGTTAGAAGTCACATTCCAGTGGTTCTACTGATCATTAAATCTGAGGCGACTGTAGGCGTCCGCAGTTGCGTCTAATTCTCTGATCGCGTCGGTAAGCGACAATGGCTCCGGGAGTTGTGCTTCGAGTTGCTGCAGTTCATATTTTGTCTCAAGGAGTGCACCGTGGAGGTCGTCGACGGGCGGATTCCCGCCATCGGTAGCACGTCGTTCTGGGCAGACTCCTGATCACCATATTCCGCATCCAGTACCGGGTCATCAACACCAACTGCTCTATTGAAGCCAGGGACGTCATGTGGATCGGGGCTGCGCTCATCATCAGTCATCGTTCGAGCACCTCGATGTCAGATGTTCTCCGGCAGGTCCAGCAACTGCTTTTGCACGCTCGAGTTCACGGAACTCTTGCTGGATCTGTTGTTCGAGTTCTTCACCAGGACATTGACGCTCACTTGGTGACCCACTGCCACCGACGTCATCGATCACGAATCGCTTGCCGCGGTGATCACGCTGCTCGAGCATCAGTAGCCCTCCGTCTCTGCGTCTAGTTTGGCATCTCGAGCATCCGCTTTGAGGTGGTCGTATCGGACTTCACATCGATTTGAGCAGAAGCGTCCAGCGAACCCCGACCGATCGCGAGCAGATGGAGAACAGGTCGGTAGCCGACACTCGTTTTCCGTACTCATCTGGGACCACCACGCTCTGGGTATTGAGGTGCCTCAGCGTCTGCTATCACGGTTTGTTCGACAATCATGACTTCTCTCGGTGGGCTGAGGTACAGCCCCCACCCTTCAGGGGTCGACAAAAGACACGGATAGAGAGTCTAATCTGAATCACGACTCACGGTGAATAGTAGTGCCCGAGTTCGTGGGCCCAAGAAACGGATCGCGAGCGGCTCGAGTCTGTCCGTGGTGTTGGTCTAGTTCTGGCTGAGAGAGTGCTTGATCGGGTCCAGTGAATTGTCTGGATGTTCATCGTATCGACTATTCGCATGCGGGCATCGACTGCCTGAAGTCGTCGGCCGAACAGCTAACTGTGTAACTCTCTCACATGCAGATGATCCACCTCAGCACATGGGAGTAACCCCGGACCACGTCGACGGTGAGGTGGATCATTGAATCGATACAGGCTCATCCCGGCGAGACCTGCACTACACCCTTGACGACGTCCCAATCGCCTGTACCTGTAGAAGGTGCAAGCGTAGGGCGGCTCCCTACGCTTGTTACTCTCCATGATGCCTGCGTGTCCGTGCGACTGTATATTGGTTGTTCTACCCACACAATTCAATACTCTAATGGAAACTGGGAATTAGTCGTCCCAGCGTTCGCGATGATTCTCAAGCATGTTCCGGTGGAACATGTTTAAACCACACTAGGCGATGTCTCAACGGAGACACCCACAGCTGTGAGAAAACGTTACACAACTTCCAAAAAAGCAAGTAGTAAAATACTGCAGGTCAGTTTGCCGTGAGACATCAGAGAGCGAAAGCCCGACCGCGCAACGGCCCGTGGCCGTGAGCAGTCCGGACCGTGGAGGCGGTGGGCGGTGGCGGTGACCGAGACACACCAGCAAAGAAGAGGGCGACACTCAGTCGTCTTCCCGCCACGTGCACCCACAGGTACCGTGGTAGATCCGCGTTTCTGCCTCGTCTGCTGACCGTAACTGCTTCAACTCGGTTCGTGTTTCGACCTTCTCTCCACACTTCGGACAGTCAACCATCGAGTCGACATCTGGATCGTCACCCGCCGATTCGGCCATGATCGGCTCCCGCTCGCGCTGATGGTACGTGATTACGAGTGTCGGCTGCTCGAGTTTGGGGCGTGGTGTGACTGTCCGTCCATCCGCCTCTGCTTCCTCGAGGATCTTCTGGACATGATGATTGATCAACTCCGCTCGCGTCGCGGGTAGTTCGTCCACCTGCTCGTCGATCCGCGCCAATCGATCCGGTGCGACTGCCTCAAGCCACTCCTCGAGCGACGTCAGCTCCTGACCACCCGTTGCGACGATCTGCTTCGCTGGTCGCAACGACCCATCCGGCTCGAAGATCCCCTCGAGCGAGCCGTCGACGCTGATTGCCTGTTGATCGCGAGCGATGCCACTGATCGAACGTCGATTGTCGACAGACATGATTCACTCCGCACCCGCATCGGCCCGGACAGCCGCCACCCGGCCCGACGCGAGTTCACCCGGCAGTTTCGAGGCGCTCCCCTTGATGTCGGTCGTCTCGTCGATCCCTCGGAAGGCAGCGGAAGCTCGTTTTCAGACGAGGAGTCCGCTGGCTGGCGCAGGGTGAGACGAGATGCATCACAGTTCAGTGGCAAACCGCGCTTGCGCGGGCAAACGCTGAACCGACCACTTCAAGGGGAGCGACTCTTGATCCCGATCAAACGGACACGTTTGTGGGAAACCCCGTGGGCGGCACAGGTTTCGACGTCCGTCAGCGAGGAGTCCCAGCGCGGCGACTCGGTGAGTCGGCGGGCTGGGGCCCGCAGCTACGGAGGTCGAACGCCGAGCCGTCTCCGCAGAGCGGGACGGAGTGTGCACGCCTGCTGGCTGAGAGAAGGGGCCCGCGCGGACTGGTCGCGCGGGAAGTCGCTCTCGCCAGCAGGTTGTGCCACGGAGTCACGCGCAAGAGAGACGACTGGAGGGAGGTGGGAAGATGTCGTCTCCCGTAGGTCCGCGCGCTCGCAGAGCGCGTCGGAACCTGGACTTCGATTTCGCGCCCGGAATCGCCAGCGAAGCGGTCTGGACCGCGGACGGCCCGCCGCGAACGCAACGATGTCCGTGAGCAACCGGCCGTCCGTGGTCCAGGCCGGTGAGCAAGACTCCCGAGAGGCAGATCTGTTTGATCTGCCGACGCGCGACAATCGAAGGAAACGGGAGGACTGCGGTGCGGTTCGAGGTCGAGTGAGCTCGAGGTGGGATGAATCTAGCTGAGTGTAGTATAGTATCGATTCAGGGTCGTCTCTCTGCTCAGTTCACATGCTTACTGATCGATGATTTGTTCTTGTTCAGCGAGGATGGTTTCATGTTCGTCACGTGCCTCCTTGTGTGCTTCAATATCCCCTTCATCTCGGTCTGCAAGTTCCTGTAATCGATCTTCTTTCCCATAGAGGACAACGGTATCTTCCGGTTGAATCTCTGTATCAGGACCGGGAGCACCGATATAGTCACCATTTCGCTCAATCCCGAGCAGGATCACTCCTTCCTCCGAGAGATCTAATCCTCCGGCTGTATCATTCGCCAACCATTTGTCTTCGTTGACCTCAACTTCAGCGACACGATATTCACTCTGAAGACCAAGTACCTTTGTGTAATCTTGAATAGCAAGATCCGTCGTCTGGTCAAGTGTCCATTCGATAATTGGCGTTACTGCTCGATTTAATAGCTGGCTACGAGCGAGAAGAAGAATCCCGACAACGCCACTGAGAACGTAGATAAGGGTAAGAAAGTCATCGCCTTCGGCGTTGATGAACGATAGAAGGACCGACGCAAGCGCACTCACAACCCCGATACTTCCGAGTCGGATGAGCCAGATGACAATCGTTCGTCTGCTCGGTTCCGAGACCGTAAACTCGGCTTCTTCGGTCGTGTACCCCGCTCCCGAAAATGCCGATGCTGACTGAAATGTGGCCACGTCCGGCGAGAGACCAGTCATTCGAAGTGCAATCGCTCCGACCCGAACCACCAGTAGTGCGAGGGCAAAGATGATGAAAACGGACAGGATTTGATTGGTCGCTACCATAAGATGGTGTCCAACAGAGAACTGTAAAAAACGCAGTCTCCATTCAACGGGATCACTATCTTAGCAGACTGTACCTGCCATTAGGGACACTGAACAATTGCTTGTGTGTTTTCACTCGAGGACTGGACCATAACGCGGAGTACTACATCGGTTGCATTCCCAGATGGGTGCTGATGAGACTGAGGACTCTGAAGCAGAATCACAGCCGTTGAAGACGTGAATGGTCTCTGCTTCGCAGTGGCGACAACAGAGTCGCGTCTTTCGTGGAATGCTCGGTTCTGGTTGCGTGGTTTGATTTGATCGGGAGGATTCGTGGAGCGCAAGTGCGGGGACGACCCACCAATGTGGATCCTCGAGGTCATACAATTCCTCGCAGTCGTCAATCGCGTCTCCCCACTCATTGTACAGAATCGGAAACTCGCTACCGGCTGCTGACAATCTCGAACTATCTGCGTCTACGACGTCTTCGAGTTGCTTGAGCAACTGCTCCCCTGGTTCAGAGTGAAGGTTGGCCGCTGATGGGAGCGACGTCCAGCGTTCGACGAGCTGCGGTGCCGGCTTGTCGATATCAGCTACGAGTTGGTACCCATCGATCGGCCCGTCGTCAGCGACGAGTTTTCGACAGGCGACTGTTCCCTTTGCGACGGCCTCGTAACGAGTCCGTGCAGGGACGACGATGAAGACAACGCTCAATAGATTCTCAGCAGATTCTCCAGTCGCCTCATCTGGGGGATCGATACGCTCGCTCAGACAGAACAGGCATTTCGTCCGGTTCGATGGAATCGATGCACCACACGATCGACATTCAGACTCGGTCTCTCGATTTTGGGTTGCCTGGATCGAATTGC